>NZ_JAWLDW010000087.1:0-11098 GCF_041686455.1 Rhodohalobacter sp. | reverse complement strand
GTTTTTTCTTTTGATCCATAACGGTAATCAATTCTTTTATTCGCGGTTAATTCTAACATTCTTAGTGAAGATGATCACATATTGTGAAAAAGTCCAAAGTTCATTTCATCTGTTCGTCAGATCTCTATGCTATACATCCAAAATAGCTTCCTCCAACTGGTCTTTACCAATAGCAGAATGCGAAGCGTGCCAATACACGCTCCCATTTTTTAGTACAATTACTTGTGGAGATTCATGGCCTACTCCGGTTTCAGTTGCAATCTTCCTAGAAACATCTCTGTTTTGTACTACATCCACAAAATGGAAGTAAGCCTTTTCACCATGTTTTTCCATGACCTCTTCCACCTTTATTTTTGAAAAGATGCAGACTGCACAGTTATAGCTGTGCTTGTAAATTACCTGTGTACCTGAATCCGGTTTCAGCAGACTCTCCACACTTTGAACTGTATCAGGCAGATTCCACTTTTCCGACAGTTGTGGTCGTCCGCCTATCATTCCACGCAGACCGCTCAAAAAACTCATAAATCAATCACCTAAACAGATTCCTATTTCCCTTGCCGTCAGAATGGTATCTCCACCCAATGGAACTAGTTTTATTTTATCGGCCACATCAGATAGTGGTATTCTTCGAATTTCGTTCTGCTGCATTACGATCATTTTGTTGAAATCTTTTTCTTCTATGGCACGGATGGCAGCAGCTCCAAATCGAAGTGAAATCAGACGATCGCTCGTAGACGGTGTGCCGCCACGCTGAAGATGTCCCAAGACGATGGAACGGGATTCTTTTCCCGTCATTTCCGATAACTTTTTTTCCAGGTATTCGCCAACTCCTCCAAGCTGTTCAGACTGGCCCAGCACTTTGCCCTTTACAAAATGATCTCCGCCCACTTCTTTGGATCCCTCGGCAACTACTACAATTGAATAGGTTTCTCCCTTCTTCTCTTTTTTAAGGATTTTATCGGCTATGGCGTCAACAGAGAATTCTATTTCCGGAATCAGAATAACATCAGCAGAGGCAGATAAGCCAGAATGGAGAGCGATCCAGCCGGCATACCGCCCCATCACCTCAACAACCATGATTCTTCGATGAGATTCCGCCGTTGTTGTTATTTTATCAATAGCTTCTGTAGCCGTACTCACAGCCGTGTCGAAACCAAGCGTTATCTCACAGCCCCAAATATCATTGTCAATTGTTTTAGGCACTCCAACTACCGGGATCCCCTTTTTAGAAAACCTGTTGGCAATTCGCATGGATCCATCGCCGCCAATGGCAACAAGTGCATCAATGTTGTTTGATTTAAAGACCTCAACTGCTTCGTCGGACCGATCTTGCAAATCCCAGGAACCATCTTCTTTTTGATACGGCATCTCGAAAGGGTTGCCCCGGTTTGCCGCGCCAAGAATAGTACCTCCGTCCATGGTGATACCGTGAACTTTTTCTCTGGTGAGTGGAATGAATGGTTCGGAAGTGTACAGCGATCCATACCCGTTTCGGATACCAAACACTTCCCATCCGCGCCGAATCGCCGAAAGCGTTGCGGAACGGATAGCAGCATTAAGCCCGGGTGCATCACCGCCACCCGTATTTATAGCAATTCTCATACAGACTCCGGAACCTTCAAAGTAAACCTTTCAAGAGCTACTGCTTCGTTGAGGCGCTCCATACCTAAACCCTCCCGTAGCAGTACAGGCTCATCTCCGGTTAAATCTATGATGCTTGTCTCTTCATCAGATAACGTATCCAGCTGATCGTCTACAACAACATCCACAACTTTATCAAACCGATTGAGATACATCTCCTTATTGCCATCTTCAGGGCTTCCAAACTCCACATTGGGCAGTTTTGCGGTAATCGCCATTACAGGGTGCCCCAGCTCTTCTATCAGTTCCAGGCAAACGGAGTGGTCCGGCACACGTATACCAACGGTCCTTTTTTTGGGATGCGTGAGCAGACGGGGTACTTCACGTGTGGCCGGCAGAATGAATGTGTATGGCCCCGGAATCAGTCGCTTAATCAGCTTAAAGTTGTCATCACTCAGATGTGCAAATATCGAAACGTTTTCCAGACTGTTGCACATCACTGTTAAATGGTCGTTTTTGTCGAGCTGTCGGATTTTTCGGATTCTTTCAATGCCCTTCTTATTCTTGTAATCGCATATTAAAGCGTACTGACTATCAGTCGGTAGTATCATCACTGAGCCATCAATAAGTTCGTCAGTAAGTTCAAAAATTTTCTTTTTGTGCGGAGCGTCATGATGGAGTTTTACTCTTTGAGACATATTCAGCCCTGTTTTTAGATTACATTATTATTTTTTTACTCGTAAACAATCACGTCTAATAAATGATTTAACACTATACATTTATAGAATATATTGATATGCGTTCCTGATCCTCCTTTTTGTATACTAAAGACATCTTGTGCAGTTTTCTGAATTAATAGAACTGCTTTTTATATTAATACCATTCCGTTTAACGATTGTCAACGATAGATTTGCAATTTTTGTTAATTCAATGAGTACAAACTAGCTATTCAAACCAAAAACTAACTTAAGACTATTTATGGATACTAAAATAAAAGCATGGTGGTTGGGACATTCCGCATTCAGGCTTGCATCTCCTTCAGGGAAAATTATTTACATAGATCCATTTCTATCTCAAAATCCAAATACGCCCGAAGAGCATAAGAGCCCGGACGATATAGACTTTATATTATTAACGCACGGCCATGAAGATCATGTGGGTGATACGTTAGATCTCGCCGAGAAAACAGGCTGCAAAGTAGTAGCACAGGTTGAACTCTCTCATCTTTTAAAGAAGCACGGATTAAAAGAAGAGCAGCGGGTAGAATTTAACAAGGGTGGTAGCGTACACTTTGACGACTTTTCCGTAACGCTGGTAAACGCCAATCACAGTTCCTCTTTTCAGGGGGATTACGCCGGAGAAGCAGGCGGACTCGTAATCTCTTTTGAAGACGACATCTGTTTCTACCACTTGGGCGACACCAATATTTTTGGTGACCTGGAGCTTTATAGTGAAATGTATCAACCTCATGTTATTGCCGTGCCCATGGGAGATTATTATACGATGGGCCCACAGGAAGCAGCAATCTGCTGTGATATGTTAAACGCCAAAATTGCGGTTCCTATTCATTATGGAACATTTCCGGTACTTACCGGAGACCCGGAAGACTTTAAGGAGTTCACCCAAGAGTACTGCGATACGAAAGTTGAAATTCCAAAACCCGGAGAACAATTTTTAGGAAGCTGACAATACAGTACTCCGTTTTTTAAACACCACGATTTAAAGGCTTGATGAATTTTCATCAAGCCTTTTTTCTATATATCAGACACTCTCCTAGTGACTCTTTTTTTAGCCACTTAAAAATCATTCCCCCTTTCAATTTTTTGTAAAATGGATGAATTAACAAACAAAACCAGTTTTACAACACCTTTAAAAAGTATATACAAGCCAACTTTTTTTATTCAAAATTAGACCTTTTTGTCCAAGTTGGAATTTATTGATTTAAAGCATTTAAAAGTACTTTCAGTAAGTAGAAAAGCGCTTTTATTCAGGCTTGTATATGTAATGTATATCTTGTTTAGCCGCGTCAGCTTCTTTAAAATGGTTTAAAGATTTGTTTACCAATCTGCACCAGTGCATTCTTAACAGAATGTTAATAGTTAATTAATAAGGAATCTATGAAATCAAAAATCACCGTAATCTGTCTCACAGTTTTGGGCTTCATATTTAGTTTTGCCACACCTGTTATGGCACAGTCTGATAATGTAGTAGTTGAAGAGAGTGAAGATGGATGGAAGCTACTAGTCGATGATGAACCGTTAATGGTTAACGGAATGAACTGGGACTATTTCCCCAGGGGAACCAACTTTAACTACAGCCTTTGGAATCAGTCTCCGGAGTTTATACAGCAGGCTCTGGATTATGAAATGGGCCTGTTAAAAAATATGGGGGTGAATGTTATACGTGTCTACACAGGAATTCCCAAGAGATGGATTACATATATATATGAGAATTACGGCATCTATACGATGCTTAATCACTCATTTGGGCGTTACGGATTAACCATTGACGGTGCTTGGATGGCCAATACCGAATATTCAGATGAAAGAGTAAAAGAGTTGCTGCTTGAAGAAGTGACTCAACTAGCAGAAGAATACAGAGACACACCCGGGCTGCTCCTCTATCTGCTGGGTAATGAAAATAACTACGGATTATTCTGGGGCGGAGCTGAAACCGAGGATATCCCTCTTGAGGACAGAGAATCTACAATTCGGGCAAGAGCAATGTATGAACTCTTCAATGAAGCTGCTGTTGAAATGAAAGCTATTGACAACAGCCGGCCAATTGCCATGGCAAACGGTGATCTTTTATTTATGGATCTGGTTGCTGAATTAGTTCCCGATATGGACATATTTGGAACCAATACCTATCGGGGAATGACCTTCACCGACCTATATGAAAGAGTTCAAAATGAATATGGGAAACCTGTTCTACTCACAGAATTTGGGTCAGATAGATTTAACGCTCAAACATTGCAAGAGGCGCAGATCCCACAGGCAACCTATTTATTAAGTAACTGGAAAGATATTTACAGAAATGCAGCCGGTTTAGGCGGCAGTGATAATTCAATCGGTGGTTTTACTTTTCAGTTCAGCGATGGCTGGTGGAAATACGGACAAACTGAGGGACTCGACACTCACGATACCAACGCATCATGGGAAAACGGCGGATATGAGTTTGACCATGTTCCCGGCGAGAATAATATGAATGAAGAGTGGTTTGGCATTATGGCCAAAGGACCAACCGATTTGAACGGTTTTTATGAGCTTTATCCAACTGCGGCATACTATGTACTGAAAGAAGTACACGAATTTGAACCCTATGAAATGGGTGTAGGTACTGAAGATCTTGAAAGTCATTTTTCTGAAATTTCTGTAGTTGGCGAAAATCTACGGGCAAGCACAGGTGGCGGTTCAGGCGGTGGCAGTTCCGATCTTATTTCACTGAGCAGATTTACTGCCATGTTTGAAACCTACAATACGGGTGGCAGCAAGATCACCACACCGGATGATGCCGATCCGGATGTTGTTCAGTACCCTGATGAACTGGGTTTTGATCACATGCAATCCTACTTAATAGGCGTGGAAGCAAATCCATCTCCAAACATGAGAGCCGAAGTGGTTGCAAACGTATTGGGGAATGTTGCAGAGAACCCAATTGATGAAATCTTTTACGAAAACCGCGGACGAGCAGTAGAGCTTATGGGGCAAAATGGAAACGTTACGGCCGAATCACTCAATCGAGTTGATATTTACAGTGCCAGTTACTCCTGGAATGATGAATATTTCAATCTTGATGGATTTTACCGCACAGGTCACTACCATTGGGGTTATGAAGGAGACTTCTTCGGTTTATACCCGGAATCGAATTATGGCGACCAGATCTTCACCTATAACGGTGAGGCACCCTTTGGATTTGAAGCGGAAGGTAAGAAAATGCTTGATGGAGCGAAGCTTGCCTTTGGTCCTCAATTATGGTGGGGAGCGAACCCGGCTGTTTTACTGAAATACTCCAGAGATATCGGACAAACATCATTAACCGGTATCTTTCATGAAGATATTGAACGACAAGGATTAACTGGAAGTTCATTTGCGATTCCTCAACCCAAAACAAGACGATTGACACTCTATGCAGGTCGTGATTTGGGGAACTTTGGAGTTGAACTGGGCGGTATTTGGGCCGGTGAGCCTCTGAATGGCCGTGAGTTTCAACTTGCTCGAGAACAGGAAGATGGCGGCTACGATGTATATGTAGATGAAATTAAACCGGAAGATAACTGGGGTGGTAAATTAAAACTCACCTACGAAGGAGGCCGATTTAACTGGTATGCGCAGTCTGCAGTTATGGGATTGGTTGCACAAGGCGGTGCAGATCAAACAATGACATTCACCGGCTGGAGGCTGAAAGACAGCGGCAGCGGAAACCAGTATAATTTCCTTTCCGGGTTTACATACATGCTTGGTAACATCCAGGTAGCTCCTAACTTTCTATGGCAAAAACCGATTGAAGGACCTATTCCTTCCGGTGTAGAGGCTCCTGCAAGACCACGTAACATTCTCGATGATCCATTTGTGGTAAGAGCCAACCGAGAACAGGTAGCCGGTGAACTCTTGTTAACATACGACCCTACTCCGGGCACCTACATGTATGAGTGGGATAATGATATGGCAGAAGATGCCGCATTTGCTATGAGTTTGGGTTTTGTATACAGATATCTGCCAACTACGCAGGATGCAGCTATTGGTATTTTACCCGACGGAAGAACATTCTTTCCGTTCCCGGGAGCTCCACCCGTACCCGATGAAAATGTTTTCGGATTAAACGGACTTTGGGAAGTTAATGCACGAATTGTCTCTAAAGTAAACAGGGATTTGGGCATTATTGCTAACCTCTACGGTGGCGAAGCTCAAGCAAATGGCAGTGACCCAAGGATGATTACCCGATTTGGCGGTGACTTGAGGATGATCTACAAGCAGTTCAAAATCAGTTCTCACGTTAAAGTGAATGATTGGGGACCTTACGATTACCATAGAGATTTCAACTTAACATTCCCTCTTCAGTTGATGGCAGACTTCTCTACAGATTTAGGAAGACCGGACTGGTTTGACCTGCCTTCTACCAGAATTGGTGTAAGAGGAACATGGAGATCGCTGGATGATTTCTCACCCCGATATGCGCCGACGTATATGATGGATCCAAGCGGGGAACTTGTCCCCGATCCTACAGCTTCCGGATTTGACAATGGAAGTGAGTGGGAATTCAGAACATACATTCAAATTAATCTTACCAACTAATAAAGAGGCAGAAACATGAAATTTTTGGAATTAAAAAGCACCCAACTTACGATACTGGCAGGCTTGCTACTCATGTTCTTTGCACAGGGCTGTGAGCGAAGCGTTGACGGCCTGGAAGAACCGGATTTCCCGGCTAACCCTGAAGTATTTATTGATGGCTTTAGTGCCGGACTTGAATACTATCCTTACGAAGATTCAAGACAGGATGCATTCAGCGTGGATGAAGATAATACCCATGATAACTCTGATGCATCCATGCGCTTTGACGTACCAAACGCAGGTGATCCGGCAGGAGCATATGCCGGTGCAATATTCAGAGATGAAAACGGAGGGAGAAATTTAACTTCTTTCAATGCACTCACGTTTTATGCCAAAGGAACAAAAGCCGGATCAATCAATGATATCGGTTTCGGTCAGGATTTCTTAGGTGATCAATATGCGGTAACACGGAATGATCTCAAACTTACCACCAATTGGGAAAAGTACATTATCCCTATCCCAGATCCTTCCGTTCTGACCTCATCTCAGGGGTTATTCTGGTACGCAGAAGGACCTGAAGACGGTGATGGTTACTCTTTTTGGGTGGATGAACTCAAATACGAAAACCTTCCCGGTTTGGCACAGGCACGACCTGCAATTATGAGTGGTAATGAAGAGACTCAAACCAGTTTCATCGGTTCAAACACTTCAGTTACAGGACTTACATTTACCATCAACAAGGCAAATGGTGAAGATGTAACCGTTGGCGCTGCTCCGGCCTACTATACATTTAATTCGTCCGATACAGGTGTAGCTACAGTAAGTGAAGACGGCCAAGTTGAGGTTGTTGACCAAGGAACTGCTGAGATAACAGCTACACTTGGAGACCTTAGTGCCAGTGGAGCACTCATTATAGAATCGATAGGTAATTTCACACCGGCCCCTACCCCAACCGAAGATCCTGAAGATGTAATCTCCATTTTCAGTGATGCCTACGAAAACGTACCTGTCGATTTCTATAATGGTTTTTATGAGCCGTTTCAAACCACTACTTCAAGCGACTTTACAGTGGATGGTAACGACGTATTGGGATATGAAAACTTCAATTTTGTAGGTATCGAGTTCAACCAGAATGTGCCGACAATAGATGCAAGCGATATGAACTTCCTAAGCATGGATGTTTTCTTCCCGGATGAAGTCCCAGCCAACTCAACATTACGGTTGACTTTAGTAGACTTCGGTGCAGATGATTCGTTTGGTGGCGGTGATGATACCGATGTAGCTACCAGTGTTAGCAACCCTACACTGTTATCCGGTGAATGGATCAGAATTGATCTGGATATTTCAGGCATGGCTAATAAGTCAAATCTTGGTCAGATTGTTTTAGACAGCGACTTGGGTCCGGGTTTAGAAGGCGAAACCTTCTACGTCGACAATATTTACCTGCGCAGATAACAGGTAAATATTTCCCGGTTCTAAATTATGACCCTTAACGAACAGAATTAAATTATATCGAAGCAAAGGATGAAAACATCAATTAAAATTCTTCTCTGCCTAAGTTTCCTGGCTCTCACTCTATCAGGTTGTGGAACTGAAAACGAACCTGAGGAAGAGATCAACAGAGAAATAATCTGGCAGGATGAATTTGATGTGAACGGGTCTGTCGACTCCGATCGCTGGATTTTCGATATCGGAACCGGTGAGGAGATATTTGGCCAGCCCGGCTGGGGAAATAATGAGCAGCAATATTACACCGACCGGCCCGAAAATGTTCGGGTTGAAGATGGAATGCTGCAGATCACAGCGAGAGAAGAGTCGTTCGAGGGTTCTTCTTACACCTCAGCAAAGATTCTGACAAGAGGAACATTCGAAAGAACATTCGGGCGATTCGAAGCTCGCATTCAACTTCCTTTTGGCCAGGGTATCTGGCCGGCATTCTGGCTTCTTGGCGACGATTCAAATGGCACGGAAATCTGGCCGCAAATCGGAGAGATCGATATTATGGAATATCGCGGCCAGGAACCTACGGTAATACACGGAAGCGTTCATGGCCCGGGATACTCTGCAGGGAATGCTGTAACTTCAAGGTATACATTAACCAATGGAAGGTTTGACACAGAATTTCATGTGTTTGCCATAGAGTGGGGTCCGGATTTCATAAGGTATTACGTAGATGATACACTTTACAACGAAATTACTCCTGACGATGTAAACGGAGAGTGGGTATTTAATGACAATACCTTTTATATCATTTTGAATGTAGCGGTAGGCGGAACATTTGTCGGTCCGCCATCATCTCTAACACCTTTTCCGCAAACCATGATGGTAGACTACGTACGAGTTTATGACCTTGAAAATTAAAACATTTGTATCCATCTGATGGAACACTCAGATGGATTTCTTTTATATTTATTGAATCAAATTTTAAAACGAATAGAAGAGCATTGGCAAAATCCATATCAGTAGAAAATTTTGACGGTGAAAAATGGTTCAAAATCAGTAATCACGATCGACTTCGCCCATTTTTTATGAGCGTTGTAAGTGATTCAAACCATTGGATGTTTATTTCCAGTAACGGCGGGTTAACTGCGGGGCGAAAAAATTCAGAGTATGCCCTCTTTCCCTACTACACCGACGATAAGATCACAGATTTAGCTGACACTACTGGAAGCAAGACGATTATTCAGGTTAAGGGAAAAGAGTACACCCGGCTTTGGGAACCCTTTTCCGACCGTTTTGCCGACAACTACTCCATTAGCCGAAATCTCTATAAAAACCGTTTCGGCAACAAAATTCTTTTTGAGGAGATCAATCACGATCTGAATCTAACTTTCAGATATCAATGGAATTCAAGTAATGAATTTGGGTTTGTGAGAAAATCTGAATTAATCAATCACTCAGATCGCGATTACTCTCTTTCATTTATTGATGGCATTCAAAACGTTCTTCCCTATGGAGTTGAGAGCGACATGCAGCGTGCATCCAGTAATCTTGCAGATGCCTATAAAAGAACGGAGTTAATCAAGGATTCAGGGCTGGCCATATTTGCACTAAGCGCCATCATTGTAGATAAGGCAGAACCGAGTGAAGCGCTGAAGGCAAACATTGCCTGGTCGTACGGACTTGAAAATCCAAATCATCTGTTGTCATCCCTTCAGCTAAATAAGTTCAGGAAAAAGGAAAAGATCCGCGAAGAAAAGGATGTAAAAGGTGAGAAAGGCGCATACTTTCTTCATACCGAAATAGATTTGCCGGCAAGCGAAACCAAAGAGTGGAAAATCGTTGCGAATGTTAATCAAAACCAGTCGCAGGTAGTTGAGCTGGACAAGGCGATTCAACAGGATCAATCGCTAAATAAGAAACTTGAGCAGAATGTAGAAAAAGGAACCAAACAGCTCCTTCAGCTTACCGGAAGTGCCGACGGACTCCAGAAAACATCGGATAACCTGAAAGATGCACGGCACTACTCCAATGTACTGTTTAACATCATGCGCGGAGGCATTTTTGATGATAACTATAACATCGAAAAGAGTGATTTTATCTCTTATCTGAAGAGTGCCAATCAAGAGGTGTTTAACAGAAATAAGGATTTTATAAACAGTTTGGCCAAGGTATTTAAAAGTACAGAACTGTATAAACAGCTTGAAGATAAAGACGATCAGGATCTGCTTCGTTTGTCCAAAGAGTATCTTCCGCTGAAATTTAGCCGCAGGCATGGAGACCCCAGTCGACCATGGAATCAATTTTCTATCAACACACACAGTGAACTGGATGGATCCAAGATTTTGGATTACGAAGGAAACTGGCGTGATATTTTCCAAAACTGGGAAGCACTGGTTCACTCCTACCCCGGATTTATTGAAGGAATGATTTTCAAATTCCTGAATGCCACTACATTTGACGGGTACAATCCGTACAGAGTAACAAAAGGCGGATTTGATTGGGAAACGATCGATCCGGACGATCCGTGGTCGTACATCGGCTATTGGGGAGATCACCAGATAATTTACCTGCTTAAGTTTTTAGAGTTTTACAAGAACCTTCAGCCGGATGCACTCGAGCAGCTTTTCAACAAAGAGTGTTTCACGTATGCCAATGTCCCATATCGGATTAAATCGTACGAGCAGATTGCGAAAGATCCAAAAAACACCATCGATTTTGATGAAAAAACAGATCAGGAGATCCGTGAAAAAGTTGAAGCTATCGGTGCCGACGGTGCTCTGCTTCAAAGTGAACAGAGTGAT
>NZ_JAWLDW010000086.1:0-11268 GCF_041686455.1 Rhodohalobacter sp. | reverse complement strand
AAAGTGACACAATGGTTTTCACCAAGGTCACGATGCCAATTGGCCGTTAATTACTCTTTTAACACCATTCTTCAATCTTGAAACATTGAAATTCAGTAAAAAACCAAGCTTAATTTTACTCAACTTCAAATATGTCAAAACTTGAGCTAAATGAACATCCGATAGAGATTCAACGGACTTAATTTCTACAATGAACTTATTTTCTACTAACAAGTCTATTCTATACCCTATTTCAAGTTGAACTTCCTCATATGTAAGGGGTAATGGAACTTCTTTTTGCACGAATAATCCTGATTTATTGATTTCGTAATAAAGGCATTCTTGATAGGCAGACTCCAATAATCCGGGACCTAATTGACTGTGAACTTTTAAAACACAATCTAAGACAACTTTAGAAATTTGATTTTCTGTCATAATCCTTTTCTTGGTGCTCCTTCGTGATAAACTTAGAGCCCTTTGTGGTTAATCTTCCATCAAGATTTTCAAAATCTTATGGGCCGCTTCGGCTATAACGGTGCCCGGGCCAAAGACGGCTGCAACACCCTGGTCGTATAAAAACTGATAATCCTGGTTGGGTATTACTCCACCCACAATCACCATGATATCTTCACGACCCAGGTTTTTCAACTCCTCAATTACTTTTGGGACGAGTGATTTATGCCCGGCAGCGAGGCTGGAAACTCCGAGAATATGCACATCATTTTCTACGGCTTGTCGTGCAGCCTCTTCCGGTGTTTGAAAGAGAGGGCCGATGTCCACATCAAAACCCAGATCGGCAAAGCTGGTGGATATCACCTTGGCTCCGCGATCGTGGCCATCCTGGCCCATTTTCGCAACCATAATTCGTGGTCTGCGTCCTTCCTTCTCTTCAAATTGGTCTGCCAGTTCTCTGGCTTTTTTAAACTCTTCGTTATTGTCGATTTCAGATGAATACACGCCGGATATGGATTTAATGGTTGCCTGGTAACGACCGAAAGATTTCTCCATCGCGTCGGAAATTTCACCTAAAGTAGCTCGCTTCCGTGCTGCATCAACGGCCAGTTCCAGCAGATTACCCTCGCCGGATTCAGCACATTTGGTAAGAGCAGTAAGAGATGCATCAACGTCTTCCTGATTTCTTTCAGCCTTTAATTTTTGAAGCCGTTCTATCTGAGACAGCCGAACTTTTTCGTTGTCTACTTCGAGGATATCGATCGGTTCTTCTTTGGCCAACCGATATTTATTTATTCCGACAATCGTCTCTTTCCCGCTGTCTATTCGAGCCTGTTTGCGGGCTGCGGCCTCTTCAATTCTCATTTTTGGGACACCGGCTTCGATAGCTTTGGCCATGCCACCCAACTCTTCAACTTCTTCAATTAGCTCGAGTGCATTCCGTGCCAGTTGATCGGTTAAACTTTCCACGTAATAACTCCCCGCCCACGGGTCAATGGCTTTGGTGATTCCCGTCTCTTCCTGCAGAAAGAGCTGCGTGTTTCGGGCGATACGAGCGGAAAAATCAGTAGGAAGAGCAATAGCCTCATCCAGTGCGTTTGTGTGTAATGACTGGGTATGTCCGAGCGCTGCCGCCATCGCTTCTATTGCCGTTCTGGCTATATTATTGAAGGGGTCCTGTTCAGTAAGGCTGTACCCGGACGTTTGGGAGTGTGTTCTAAGGGAAAGTGATTTTGGATTTTTGGGATTGAACTGCTTCATCAATTTTGCCCAAAGCATTCGCCCGGCGCGCATCTTTGCAATTTCCATAAAGTGGTTCATTCCAATACCCCAGAAAAAAGAGATACGAGGTGCAAACTTATCAACATCCAATCCGTTTTTTATTCCTGCCCTCACATACTCCAGGGCATCGGCGAGCGTGTAGGCGAGTTCCAGGTCAGCAGTTGCTCCGGCTTCGTGCATGTGGTATCCGCTCACGCTGATCGAGTTAAACCGAGGCATTTTTTTGGATGTATACTCAAAAATATCGCCTACTATACGCATAGACGGTTCCGGCGGGTAGATGTAGGTGTTGCGAACCATAAACTCTTTGAGAATATCATTCTGAATGGTTCCGCTTAGTTTTTCCGGAGAAACACCCTGCTCTTCTGCTGCTACAATGTAAAATGCCATAACCGGAATAACGGCTCCGTTCATTGTCATGGAAACAGACATCTCATCTAACGGAATCCGGTCAAACAGAATTTTCATATCCAGAATGGAGTCGATGGCGACCCCCGCTTTCCCGACATCGCCGGAAACCCTGGGGTGATCTGAATCATATCCGCGGTGCGATGCCAGATCAAAAGCCACGGACAGTCCTTTTTGCCCGGCGGCCAAATTTTTTCGATAGAATGTGTTGGAATCTTCTGCTGTTGAATAACCTGAATATTGACGAACGGTCCAGGGGCGAACTGTATACATTGTAGAATACGGTCCGCGGAGATAGGGCGGAATTCCGGCTGCAAAATCGAGATGACTCAAATTTGAAATATCGCTTTCCGAATATCTGGATTTCACATCAATTTTTTCCGGTGTGGTCCAGATAGTCTGCGCAGATTCACCGGAGTTTGATTTTTCCGAAGATAAGCCGGGTTTTAATTCAATGTTTGAAAAATCGGGTCTCATGATGATGGTTTTTCTGTATTAAAAATTTGATCCTGAATTTCTGAAAGTACTTCAGGTATGTTCATACCTGAATAGATAAAGTGATCGATGCCTATCTTTCTGTATTCAGCCTCTTTGTCTTTTGGATTACCGGCAAGTACAAGAACTCCATTTTCCCCAAATTCCTCACAAAATGGTTTGATCAATTCGGGATATTCATCGTCTGCACCACACAGTACGTAGATGTCGGTACTGTGGGGGTTTAGTTTTTTAGAAGCACTCTCAACGGATTCAAATCCAATTGGTGAATCTATACTGAATCCCGCACAGCCCAACATATTGGATGCAAAAGTAGCGCGGAGTTTTCTCCACTTCGTACTGCCAACAGGTACAAGCTGAGCAGTTGGATCTTTTTGGGTTGATTTGGTGTGCTTTTGGGTTCGATGCCGTATCGACTCGAATGCTTCAGCAGCTCGAAAAGGTTCAAGAGAAGTGTAAAGAACTTTTTGAGGCTCTAAATAAGATGCAAAGAGATCGCCCACAAAAAGGCTATTTCTGAGATTTTCAGAAAGCGAATCTACCAATCTTGCAGAATCGATGGATGCTGAATTATCTGTGGTTTCCAAGGAGTCGGTATAATCAGTTGTAATAACAGGTTCCGGCAGTTTTTCATCACTGTTTGGATAATTGTTGGTTCCTACCAGAGTGCGTTTGCCTGTAGCGTAAGCCTTCAACTTACTGTTTTTGGTAGTCTCGATTTCAGATTGTATGACTCTATTTTTTAAAGCGTCAAGAATACCGCCTTGTTTCTCAATCAGTTGGAAAAACTCCCAGCTTTTTTGGGATATCTCTTCAGTAAGCTGCTCAACATAGAAAGAACCTGCTGACGGGTCATCAACCTTGCCAAAATGTGCTTCTTCAGCAATGATGTGATGAATGTTGCGGGCAATGCGGGAAGAGAACGAATTTGAACTGCTGAATGGACTGTCGAAGGGTTGAATCATGAGGGAGTCGACACCGCCAATTACGGCCGACATCGCCTCAGTTGTAGCCCGCAATGTGTTATTGTGGGAGTCGGCAAGTGTCTGATTCTGCAGTGTGGTTTCGGCATGTATGTGTAAAGGCAGAGAGTTATTTATTCCGTAGGCATCGAGAAGGTTTGCCCATAAAATTCGTACCGCTCTGAATTTTGCAATTTCAGGAAAGTAAAGAGGCCCTGCGCTTAAACGGAATATTATGGACTTTGCAGTCCGATTGAGATTTTCTTTATTGCTGCAGGCAAAATACTCACTCGCAATAGCCAGTGAAATTCCCAGCTCCTGGATGATGGAAGCGCCCGAAGTGTGATAGAAAAGTCCATCGGCACACAGAGTTTTATAGTCATTCTTGCCTGCAAGCTGATGGATGACGTTAGTTAACTTTTCGGTCGGCAATGGCTCACGTCCGTGCTTTGCTGTATATGTAAAAGGATCGAAAAAGAAAGCCGCATCTTTAAATGTAGTACCCGAGTTCTGAGCCATGGCCAGAATTGCAGGGGTGTTCATACCGCTTTCGAAGAGCAGCTTGAAGTCAGAAAAGTCTATATCGGAGACGAAATTATCGAAATTTTTCTGAGACTGAATCTGGGTTCCTATCATATTTCCACTTAAAGCACCGTCACTGTAAGAGATATCGCATTTAATTTGAAATGCATCAGCTCCTCCTTTTATAGACTGCTTCAATTCTGAATTGGCTTTGACCGGATCGGACTCTGAAACCTGTTCACACCTTTTCCACGTAGAATTGATATTAGCCCGGATTGAATCAGGCTGATAAAATTCCAGACTTTCTAAATTGTCTGAGCGATAAAATGGGTAGGGAGTAAGTCCCTCAAGGGTTTCCCATTTTAGCTTCTGTTTATAATCAGCCCCATTCAGATCCCTTTTAATCTGCTCTTCCCATTTTTCACGGCTTATGGGTTCAAATTCTGAAAAAAGATTCTTTTCTTTTTGCTTCTTCACTGCAATTAATTTTATTCTGTTCTTATAATTACTTTGTAAAATAAAGAGGAGCACTCTGTTTAGCTAACGTAAACAGAAATTGAGTACGGAAAAGCGCTTACAAACCACTATATTTGTACCGAAAAAAATTATCGAATAACTAAATAAGAACGACTATGTCTGATACAGGAACTAAAATTGCTCCGCTCACACAATTGACAGAAGATGAGCAGATGCTGAGAGACGCTGCAGCTGAATTTGCAGATACGATGATTAAGCCCAAGGTTCATGAAATGGACGAGGCTGCCAAACTGGATGAAGGCCTGATCAAGCAGTTTTTTGAAATGGGTTTTATGGGCATCGAAATCCCGGAGGAGTATCAGGGCGGTGGCGGATCATTTTTTATGAGTATTGTTGCCATCGAGCAAATTTCCCGGGTTGATGCATCCGTTGGAGTATTTATGGATGTACAAAATACTCTTGTGAATAACGCATTTTTGAACTGGGGTTCAGATGAAGTAAAGAAAAAGTTTTTACCCCAGCTGGCAACCGAAAAAGTAGGTGCCTACTGTCTGTCTGAGGCCGGTTCAGGCAGTGACGCATTTGCTCTGAAATGTGCTGCTAAAGAAGACGGTGACGACTATATCTTAAATGGAACTAAACTCTGGATTACAAATGCGAAAGAAGCAGATATATTTCTGGTATTCGCTACGCTGGATCCAACTGCAGGGTACAAAGGTATCACAGCCTTTATTGTAGAGCGTGGAATGGAGGGTTTTTCTGTATCTAAAAAAGAGAATAAACTGGGTATCAGAGCCAGCTCAACATGTGAGCTTTTGCTCGAAGATGTTCGGGTTCCGAAAGAGAATGTGCTTGGTGAAGTTGGAAAAGGATATAAGGTTGCGATCGAAACATTAAACGAAGGTCGAATCGGTATTGGGGCACAAATGATTGGAGTTGCGCAGGGAGCATTCGATGCAGCTATAACCTATACGAAGGAGCGAAAGCAGTTTGGCAAAGCGATTGCCGATTTTCAAGGTGTTCAGTTTCAGCTCAGTGAAATGGCCACTCAATTAGAGATGGCAAGACTACTTGTTTATAATGCGGCCAGACTGAAAGAAGCTGGTCAGCCATTTTTGAAAGAAGCTGCAATGGCAAAATATTATAGTTCAGAAGTAGCTGAAAAAGTCAGTTCAATGGCGGTTGATCTCTATGGCGGTTATGGGTATGTGAAAGAATATCCTGTTGAGAAATATTATAGAGATGCAAAAATTGGCAAGATCTACGAAGGTACTTCAAACATGCAGCTTGCCACCATTGCTAAAATTATCCTGAAAGAGGGATAAGTCAGATGCAAGGAAATTTGAAGACTATGGGGAATTTTCTCGCAGTTATTTGTTTGCTAACAAAGTTTTTTGACTTCTGATTGAGAATTTTAGAAAAATATCAAATAATTGGAATGTTTTTGAACGACATTATCGTTTCCAAGGGTTGACAACGATAAACTCTGAACGAAAAACCTTTTTCTTGTATTAAACAAGAGAATAAGTAAGATAAATTGTATAGTTTGATGGATAATTTAGAACATAAGTTAAAATCGCTCGCTAAAGACGAAAAATCTTTTCAAGAATTGAAGGAGTTGTTTAGAGAAGTCGTTGAAGAGAAAGACAAGTTTAAAAGTCATTTAAACCTTCTTGAGAGAGCTATACAAAGCGATTATGATTCTATTGTGATAACAGAGCTTGGACTTGAAAAGCCCGGTCCAGAAATTGTCTATGTAAATGACGGGTTTACGAAAATGACAGGCTATACTCGTGAAGAAGCCTTAGGTAAAACTCCCCGTATACTACAGGGAGAGAAGACAGACCGGGCTGTTCTGGATAAACTGAAGGAAAGGCTAAAAGAGGGCAAGGCATTCTTTGGCCACACTGTAAACTATAGAAAAGACGGTTCAGAGTTTATCAACCAGTGGGATATCCATCCGCTGACTAACGATGAAGGCGAAATTACCCATTGGGTTTCCTATCAACACGACATTACGGAGCGAAAAAGATCTGAGAAAAAAGTAGTAGACTCCGAAATGGAGTTTGACAAACTCAGAGAAGAGAGTAAGAAAACCTTGATTGATGTAGATGAGCAAGGCAATATTGTTACTACGAACAAGGCATTTCGTGATCTTACAGGATATACTGATGATGAGTTGAAGAAACTTAAATTCTGGGAAATTCTTGAAGATGAACTTATCGAAACTTATAAACATAAGTTTGACTCGTTTAAACCCAGCGATTTTAATGATCGGTCTTATGAAATGGTCATCAAAAATAAAAAAGGTGGGCCTGTTGAAGTGAAGGCATCGGCCCGGATCCTTACAGTGCATGGGCAGAAGATTGTCAGAATGTCTTTTGAGAACAAGTCTCTGCAGAAACGCATCATGGCAATGCTGTCAAAGAGAAACGCAAATTTCGAAAAAGTTTTTGAACGCGATAAAGATTATAACTATAAACTAATAAAAACCGCCGGCAACGAGTATATGTTTGAATATGTCTCGGACAGCTTTAGTAAAATTACAGGTATTACAGCGGATGAAGCCGTTACTTTAAGCATGGATGATGTAATTCATGAAGACGATCTGAAATCTTTTTATGATCATTTAAATATTGTGTTGGATGGCAAACCAAATACAGAGCAGTATCGTATTAAGAGTAAAGATGGCGGCTATATTGAAGTAATTGATTACGCTAAACCGGAATGGAATACAGAACGCACTGCAGTAGAGGCCATAAAAGGAGCTACATCAACAGAAATTTCATCTGAGTATAATTCAAACTGATAGAAGATCGAAATCTTTTAATTCGCCTGTTTTTTGTATCTTTGCAGTAAAGAAAATGCTATGACAATACAGGAAAAACAGGAACGGATTATTCGAGAATTTAAAGCTTTGGGCGATTGGCCTGAACGCTACAAGTACATTATTAAGCTTGGCCAAAAGCTGGATTCACTTGATGAGAATTATAAAACAGATGATAATTTAGTGCGCGGTTGTCAATCTCAGGTCTGGCTTCACACAGAACTTGATGATGATAAAGTTATTTTTAAAGCAGACAGTGATGCGGCAATAACAAAAGGTTTGGTTGCGCTGATGGTACGTTTTTACTCTGACGAGACTCCTGACGATATTCTCTCCCACAATCCCGATTTTATAAAACAAATTGGTATGCAGGAACATCTCTCACCTACACGCTCAAACGGGCTTGCCTCTATGATTAAGCAGATGAAGATTTATGCGATGGCCTACAAAGCAAAACTGCAACAAGCAACAAACTAAATTAATCGAGTACTCTCGAAAATCTCTTCTTATATTCTGCCTTATTAGGTCTTGAAACTTTAATATGTACACACTTCAATAGATATTATGAATAAGAAAAATATACAGATTATTGCCCTGGTTGCATTTGTAGTTATTGCGGGAGGTGTTCTTTACTATGGATTGAGCAACAACTCCGGTAACGATACCGCAAATGCTGAACGACAGGCCCAGAAAGTTAATATTCTAAAATACAGTGATTATCAGTGTCCGGCTTGTAAGGCGTACATTCCGGCTCAGGAACAGATTAAGAGAGAATTTGGAGATATGGTCGAAATCGAATATCGTCATTTTCCTTTAAGCGGACACCAGTATGCAGCATTAGCTGCCTACGCCGCAGAAGCAGCCCGGGAGCAGGACAGTTTTAAGGAGATGCACGATATGATTTTTGAGTACCAGGAAGTTTGGTCTCAGGGAGATGCACGTGATCATTTTATGGATTTTGCCGAAGAGATTGGATTGGATATGGAACAGTTCGCAGCTGATCTGGAGTCTGAAGAGATTCATCAACGTGTTGAAAGCCAACGTCAGGAAGGAATTCGCCGACAGGTAAATGCTACTCCTACATTTTTCTTCAATGGACAGCGGTTGCGACAAAATCCACAAAATTATGACCAATTCAAGTCGATGGTTGAACTTTACATGTATCGCTCTTAAGAAATGGTTTATCAATTTTTAGATAAATCACCTCATTTCGAAGAATCTGTATTTGTAGCACCAAGTGCAGATGTTATCGGAGATGTGTCTATTGGCAAAGACAGTTCGGTTTGGTTTAACTCAACCATACGTGGTGATGTTAACTGGATTGAAATTGGAGAGCGTTCCAATATTCAGGATAATGCATCCATTCATGTGATGAATCAGACCGGCCCCACTAAAATAGGTAACGATGTTACCATAGGGCACAACGCAATGGTTCACGGTTGCACGATTCACGACAGAGTTTTAATTGGCATACATGCTACTATCTTAGATGAGGCAGTCATTGAAAGCGATGTGATTGTTGCCGCCGGAACACTGGTGCCTCCCGGGAAGGTGTTGGAATCCGGATATATGTATATGGGATCTCCCGCAAAAAGACACCGGAAGTTGACGGATGAGGAGATAGAATCAATTCAGAAGTCTGCAAATAATTACGTGAAATACCAGCGTACATACCGACAGGTTGATACGTACGACGAGAATCCTTTCTATACACCAAAGCAGTAACTTTATTTAAACAAAGCACAGAATAATCTGTGCTTTTCTTTTCCATGCATGGCCGGAATCTACGTACACATACCATTTTGTAAACAGGCGTGCAGTTACTGCGACTTCTTCTTTATTACCCGGAAAAAACTGATTGATCCATTTGTTGATTCGTTAGTTAAAGAGATTCAATCGTATCGGGGAACCCTATATTCTGATGAGAAAATTGAAACGATTTATCTTGGCGGCGGGACACCCTCCCAGCTTTCTCCCGATCA
The DNA here is from genome assembly GCF_041686455.1 of Rhodohalobacter sp. NCBI lineage: Bacteria > Pseudomonadati > Balneolota > Balneolia > Balneolales > Balneolaceae > Rhodohalobacter > Rhodohalobacter sp. The sequence continues at coordinate 1,882 of NZ_JAWLDW010000086.1, read as the reverse complement.
GCTAAAGCGTATCTTTGACGCATTGGCAGATTCTTTTTCTTTAAATCCGGTTGAAGTGACTATGGAGATGAACCCGGACGATGTTACTCCGGACTATTTGAAATCGCTCCTGGATCTGGGAATAAATCGGGCGAGCATGGGCGTACAGTCATTCGACGAAAAACTGTTGCAGTTTATGCACCGTGCCCATACAAAAAGCGAAGCCCTGAAAGCATTGGAAAGTTTACAAACAGCAGGATTTCCAACTTTTACCGCCGATCTTATCTATGGAAATCCAGGGCAGACTCTAGAAATGCTTGAAGAAGATATTTCTCAACTTCTTCAATTTGATCCGCCACATATTTCAGCCTACTCATTGACTGTAGAGCCTCAGACACGGCTGGGGAAGCAGGTGAAACTTGGAAGAATCTCTCCCCCGGAAGATGAAATGGTGGCAGAACATTTTGACCTGTTAGACGAAAAGTTAAACAGGGCTGGAATAGAGCGGTATGAAGTGAGTAACTTTTCCAAACCGGGGAAAGAAGCCGTACACAACAGTAACTATTGGAAGCATGAAAATTACCTGGGGCTTGGCCCGTCTGCCCATTCATTCTGGCTGCTTGAAGAGGGTGGCCTAAGATGGGAAAACCGGTCAGATATCAAGGAGTATATGGATGATTTATCCGCCGAAAGCACCATAAATCCTGAAAAACTGTCTATGCACAGCCTTGCGGAAGAGAGGCTGATGCTTGGATTACGAACCAAATGGGGAGTTGGTTTTGAGGAGCTTAAATCTCGTTACAGCTATGAACTGAACAGGGAGCAAAGATCATGGCTCGACTATCAAAGAGAGAAAGGAATGCTGAAAACAGAGGTGGATGTTTTGAGGTTTACATCAAATGGATTAAAAATAGCAGATCTCTTAATTGTTGACCTGCTCTCAAAAAGTTAAACCCATGAACACCTCGTTTTTTGAATTATGCAATACCATTCAGATGATTCGCGAAACACGAGGGACAAACGCTAAAATCACGATTTTTGCTGACTTTTTATCTGATATAAATACTGCAGAAGATTTAGAACTTACCGCACAGTTTATTGGTGAAGGCGCTTTCCCGGCAATCAGCGGGAAACGAGCTTCAGTGGGCAGCAGAACAACAGGGCTTGCGGCTTCTGAATTTTGTGAAATTGATTACGACAAGGTTTATAAACCGTGCAGAACCGCAACGGGCAGTAATTCGGAAGCGATTGAGAGGTTACTGCAAAATATTCCGAAGGCTATTGAAGAAAGGGATCCGGTGAGTTTATCTCTTCAAGAAGTGAGTAGGCTGTTTCATGATCTCCTCGAAGTTTCTTCCCGCGAAGATAAAATAGATCTGCTCCAAAAAATGTGGAGAAAGATGGATCCGGTTGAAGTGAAATATTCCATCCGCATGCTTGGACAGGGCTCATTAAGAATAGGATTTGAAACAAGAAGTGTTATAGCATCCATTGCCAAAGCATTTGGCTACAAAAAAGAGAGTGTCCGCTATGCCCATATGATTACAGGGAGCATTGGTAAGACGGCTGTGCTGGCCAAGGAGGAACGTTTAGACGAGGCTGAATTTAAACTTTTCCATCCACTGTCGTTCATGCTTGCCTCTCCCATAGAGAGCAGATCTATAGAGATTCTTTCAGACTATATCGCCGAAGAGAAGTTTGACGGAATGAGGGCGCAGGTTCACCATTCTGAGAAAAAAGTGGAAATCTACTCTCGAGATCTTAATGAGATTACTCAATCTTTCCCGGAAATTCAGAATTTTTTCAAAGAGAGAACAATTCCTGAAATTGTTCTGGATGGCGAAATTTGTGTCTATTACGATGAAAAGATTCAGCCGTTTCAACTTCTTCAAAAGAGAATGGG
>NZ_JAWLDW010000085.1:0-11429 GCF_041686455.1 Rhodohalobacter sp. | reverse complement strand
CTCGTTTGAATCTGAAACCTACCGGCAGGGAGTGGAAACGTGGTATAAACCAGCGCGTTTTGGAAGGCAATCAGGGCGAAGTACGCATTCAGGCTGGGGTTGCAAACCACTACGGTAAAATGCCGGTATAAATGAACCGGCAGTGCACTGAAAACCTGAGATCGATTCTTAATCTTCATCAAAGTGCACAAAAAGTCCCCTCCTTACTATTCAGACCGGAGACACTTTTTTGTTTTTTAGAATCGAGCTCAGGTTGAAAGGATTAAAAGCCACAGTTTCCCGGGGATAAAATTATCCGGCCTGATTAATCTGTGATCTATATAACATCTGTCTTCTGTTACATAACACTTCCGGTTTAAAAACCAATCATCTTACCTGCTTATTGGTTGGAATCCGAAAGGATGAATTTAACTTGACAAGAACAATTTTAAAAAAAGGAAAAGATGAAATTTTATTTTATATCAATCATTACCATTATGGTATTGGCGGCAGGTACGGTAACAGCACAGCACACAAATATTGGTATTAAAGGTGGTCTGAATTCATACAATATCAATAGTGACAACGGTTCAGGTTTTGACTCTAAAATAGGGCTTCATATAGGACTGCTTGGACATATTCACCTGAAAGATCAGATAGCATTTCAGCCGGAACTGGTCTATTCCATGCAGGGTACAGAGTCCGGCAATACGGATATAAATCTGGATTACATAAATATACCGCTTTTGTTTCAGTATATGTATGACAATGGATTCAGAATTCAGGCAGGCCCGCAGTTAGGGTTTCTGCTAAATGCTAAGGCGGAAAACGGTTCTTCAGTGGACATAAAAGACGATTTTAAAACCATGGATCTGGGTTTAAGTGTTGGCGCAAGTTATGTGCATACTCCTACAGGATTTGGTGTTGATGCCAGATATAACCTTGGATTAAGCGACATCTCCGAAAATTCAAGTAATGAGTTAACAAACAGGGGAGTTCAATTAGGAGTCTTTTACCTTTTTGGCCATAGAAATTAGTTGTAAGCAGTCGAAATAGCAGGGCTCACTAGTAGCAGTAAAAGGTAGCGAGATACTTATGCTGATCTAAAGATGCGGTATCTTTCAGATGAGTCTGTGAACCTGGTGTTGGATTGAAAGGGTACTGCCTGCCACCTGACGGGGCAGACGAGGTAGTGTCCAGTGGCGTTTTTTTCAAAGATAGTGCATCCTACTGGGTACTTTTTTTAGGTTTCTTCTTTGAACACAGAACAGATCAACAGCCAGCCTAAAAAACCATCCTTGCTATGTATATATAATACCTCAGTGTAAGAACATACTTTGTTGCCCGCTACAGTTATGTTGTAAATACCCCGGCACAAATCGCTCCGGCAGGTGCGATATCTTTGTATATAGATGGGTGCATGTAGCCTCAGCCGCGCCGTAGGTGCGGTATCTTTCAGATAGGTCTGTGAACCGGGTTCTGGGCTGAGAGTGTACTGCCGCCTGACAGATGTAGTGGTCAGGGACTTTTTTACAAATATAGTGCACTCTACGGGGCATTTTGTTCTTTGGGTTCATACTTGAATGCAAAACAGATCCTTGTGCTGAAACTCATAATTCCATAGTAGCAGCTCATCTCAAATGCGAAATAAACCGCTCACGTTTACAACTCCATCCTGATACCGTAAGTCCAGGCTATTGAGTGGCAGCGATAGGACCGCAGCCTGGAGACCTCTCTGCCCCATTTGCAGGTGATTAAAAATGTGCAATCCAAATCGGCCTGTTATCAAACCCCAACTGTTCACTGAACCACTGTCAACTGTCTGATAACTCACTTTACTCAAGCCGTTGCTTCAGAGTATTTAAACTCCGGATCACCAAACTTTTTAAGCGTTCGATAGTGTGATGCCACCGCTTCAATAAATGTTTCGTGATGATTGTATGGAATATCAAACTCACGGGCAGTCTTTTCAACGATCGGGCTGATGGCCGGATAGTGAACACTGCATACTTTTGGAAAAAGATGATGTTCAATCTGAAAATTGAGTCCGCCTACAAACCAGCAGAGCGCTTTATTATCACGGGCAAAGTTGTTAGTGGTTACCATTTCGTGGATCATCCAGTGCTCATCGATCATATTCTCTTCATCAGGTTGCGGATGATCGGTCTCCTCTACTACGTGCGCGAGCTGAAAAATAATTCCCAGAATAAGTCCGGCGGTTAGGTGCAGTGTAGTAAATCCTATTAAAAGATGAACCCAGGTAATGTCGAGAAGGAGCAGAGGCAGTACCAGCATAAACGTATAGTAAGCTGCCTTTGTCACAAACAGGATCACCCATTCGCTGATCGGATGGTTTTTATTATTGTAAGGGCCAATATTCGGTTTCAGGAAGTTTACATAGTCTTTGATAAATACCCAGAAGAACGTAGCCAGGCTATAAGCAAAAAAGGCCAGAATGTGCTGCACCCTGTGGACCATTTTATATTCGGAATGAGGCGAAAGTCTTATAAACGCTGCTACCTCAAGATCCTCATCATGGCCATGTATATTGGTGTAGGTGTGATGAATGATGTTGTGGGTTATTTTCCAGATATAACCATTGGCACCCAACATATCGAATGTAAATCCCAAAGCTCGATTGATATGTTTATTTGAAGAGTAGGCCCCGTGAAGTGCATCGTGAGAAACTGAAAACCCGATTCCTGCCATACCTATACCCATCACAAATGTCAGGAACCACATTGCTCCGAGAGATAGCTGCCCGGAAATTATTAAAGCATATGCCCCCATATAGAGAGTGAGCAACAGTATAGTTTTTACAACCATCGCCGAATTGGCGTTCTTTGAGATTCCACTCTCATCAAAATATTGATCTACCCTTTGTTTTACGGTTTTCCCAAATTCACGGCTTGTGCGGTTGTTAAACGTCACTTTTTCAATAGCTGGCATGATGATTTAGCTTAAATTTGATACACATTTCAATAAAAAATGGCAATACATTCGCGGGACAATATTACATAAGTTTTTGATAGATAAAAGAGAATATGATTCGCTCTGAGATCCGGCTCAAAATCAATAGTCTTTGCTAACATCCGCCTTCTGCTTGCTTAATTCTATAGAATTCTAACAACGGCGAAGTTTGTCTGAGGGAAAAGATAAGAAAAGGTTTGAAATCATATAAGTTTGTTGAAAACATCCAAAACCACTCCGGCTGTTGAAAAAAGAGATTATATTCACACCTCATTTCTAAAAGTTTCGACCAGAATGGATCCCGGTAATGAGCTGCAATCCCTCAAAACTGTAATTTATATAACAATACAATTTTCGGTTGTAACGCATCTGGAGTAGAGTTTTCCAATCTTATCAGACGTAAAAGAAAAAACGAAGTATTTCTTGGAGAATCATTGACGGTTTCTCGAGGAATTAAGACTAACATCCGCGAAAACCATCATTACACTATTTCAATATCATGAAAGATGAAATATTAGAATTTGAAAAATCAAAAGCTCACATCATTGTCGAGATCATTGAATACGTCGCTGATTCGGTTGTGATCAAAACGATCATCAAAAAATCAACCGGGAATATCAGTGCCGTTTCGATTGACAGTGGTGAAAAACTGGAAGAAAAAACATCTCCCTTCGATACATTTATTCAAATCATTGACGGAAAAGCGGAAATTATTATCGAAGATGACTCAAAACTTTTGGAGACCGGAGAATCTATTATCATCCCGGCTCACTCCCCTTTTTCAATAAAGGCAAACGACCGATTTAAGATGATATCAACTATAATTAAAAGCGGATATGAGGACGTAAGCTAATGAACCCACTGAATAACCTATATAAAGTGATTACCGAGCTGAATGAAATCAATAAGGACGAATGCCGCGCTGTGATGACGGATTACGACAGTTATTTAGATACCGTTCAAAACAAAATCTATGATCAAACTTTTAGGGCACAGTACAGTAATGCAGAAAAGTTTTATAAAAAAGGAAATAAATCCGGTGAAAAAAGATCACTGATATTTGCTATAAATGTCAGTGAATCAATAAAATCAATGAATAAATATTTAAGTAACGAACATATACGAGACTATGTAACCGGTAGAATACTCACATCTGGAAAAATTGCGCAAAGGCTGGATTCTTTAGGCGGAATAAGATTGAGATAATGTTGTTTAAAAGGACCTGAGCTTTTTTAATTTATTCATAGCAAGAGGGTGGAAGAAAAAGAGAGCTTCCATCCTCTTTCTTTTAAAATGTATGTTTTGAAACTGCATTCAATTTCAAAAAAAAAACAAAAAATACAATTCAAATTTGCAACGCTAATAAATGATTGATTCAAACAATAAGGACATTCAGAATAAAAAATTTTCAAAAATGTCCGAAAAAAAGCTGTATGTAAAATATGTGGTCTGTTTACGTGATAAAATAGTTCTGCAGTCGGAGTTGGACAGGATGGGATTTCACTATGAAATAACAGTACATGGTGCCATTCGCTTTCTCAAAAAGTCCACAAAAGTCCAATATCAGGAGTTAAAAAAGAACTTGTTAAAGAAAGGGTATATTCTGCTTGATGAAAAAGAGAGTGTACTGATTGATCGGATCATTAATACCATTATAGAAGTCATTCACTATTCGGAGTCGCTGCCAAATCTGAATTTCCATGATATAGTCAATAAACATGTAATTTCGGGAGAAGAATCTCTTCTGAAGATCTTTTCCGACGTAAAAGGTATGTCAATATTACAATTTATTGTCGTTCAAAAAATTGAACGGGCCAAGGAGCTGATGCTTTACGAGGATCTCTCTCTCAAGGAAATAGCAGAAATTCTAAATTACAAAAATAAAGACTACCTGGCGGCCCAATTTAAAAAAACAACAGGTTTAACACCTCGCTATTTTGAGCGTTTAAGAAAAGAACGCATGGCCATTGTAGAAAAACATACTGCTGAACTAAATTCGGAAAATGCGAAAACAAGCTAGTGATATTTGTCGTTTATGTTATGGTAGGTTGGTTTAATATCTTTTTTTAAAGTTGTTCCTCTGCTAATCTACGCGCCCCTCTCCATCGAAACAGGTCTTTTTTAACTCATCTTATTTCCATCAGGGTTCATTTAAGCGATTACAGTAATCTTTGTAATCTTTAGGTGATAAAGTGTAAAGGGTTTTAAACTCAGAATGATCATCTTTAGTTGTGATAATTATTTCACAACTGTCCCACAAGTTGTGGGAACCAATATAAACGATTATGAAAAATTTTATGACAAACGGACATCTATTTTTACTGTTTTGTTTGGCTACGGTATTTGCTGTATCCGCCTGTTCTACAACAGGTATGCAGCGGTCTGAGGATGTTCAATCCTCCATGCAAACAGTTGATAATGATATCAAGCGCATTATTGTACAAATTGAAGCCATCGACGCATCTCTGGATGAACTCACCAAACCGGGTCAGGCAGATTTAAAAAGAGCCTTTGACCTGTTTTCGGATAATGCGTCCAAAATTAAAGACATGGAGAAAGATTTTTCAAATCATGCCTATCGAATGGAAACCAGTGGAGAAGAATATTTTGCTGCATGGGATAGCGATAAAGAGAGCTATGATAATCCTAATATCCAGAAGCAAAGTAATGAACGTCGTGCCGAGCTTGCACTAACCTACGACAAGATTGCTGAAAATAATATTGGTGTAAAGGAAGCATTTTTGACCTATGTTTCTGATATCAATGAAATCGAACAATTTTTATCGAATGATTTGACAAGTGAAGGAATCAATTCAATCTCGCCCATTTCAGACGATGTAGTGGATAACGGCACTCATCTGAATAATGAATTACAGAACCTTCAGAACGCCATTACCGATGCACGAGTAAAAATGAGACAGAGTTAATACTCACTCAATTGTGAAATAGTAAAAAGTAATTATACCCCCCCAAAAAAAAGGCGGACTCAGTAATTGAGTCTGCCTTTTTTTATAGACCTTATAGTTGAACCGGAGTAATGGAAAAGCACATAAAAGCGTGCAGTGATATCTATAAGTATTCAATTTGTCAATTCAACGCACCTTTACAGTCCGGTTTGTACTTTAATTAAATTGATGAATCAATTTATATAATTGACCCTTGATGATAACTGCCCCTGAAGTCAACGTTTGATTTAAAGGTCATTTTCTACCCGGTAAAATCCTAAAATGCAATGAAAAAAGCGTTCATTTTCACACTAATCACTTTGGTGATCATCCTTTCAGGGGTATTCGTATGGCTTCGGTACGGAGTTGATCAGGAACATATTCAAGACATGCTGGCCGATACCCTGGGACCGGCCTACATCGTGGAGATAAATACTGCCCGTGTGTTTCCGCTGAAGCAAGCTGTTTCTATCGGTCAGATTTCGATTTCGTCAACCGGCGACAACCACACCATTTTTCAGAGCGATACCCTCCACATTTCCGGAATAAGTCCAAATCTTATCTTTCGTAAATCCATCAATTTCTCAAAAGTCAGAATGGATTCGTTTACTATTGATTGGAATATTTCACCGTCATCCGTTGACGATGAATCCAGTAGTAAATCTTCTTTTAGAGAGTTTGAAATAGAGTCGCTTGACCTTACCAACGGGACAATTATTGTAGGCAAAAATGGAAGGGAAAGTAACCGCATAAACGCCCTCAATCTGAATGCAGGTCTATCTATCGAATTCGTGGCTGAATCCGACTCCGTTGAATCGCTGCAATACAATGTTGCTGTAGACTCACTTGGATTTCTTTTCTCAGAAGATCGGAACCGGCTATCACTTTCCGGATTACATTTCAACCACAAAGATAGCTTATTGACGTTATCCTCCATGAAGCTGATTCCGGTAGGAGGATATAGTCAGTTTACGACTTCTCTTGAGTTTGAAGCCAATATGTTTGAAATGGAAATAGCGAATTTTACGGCTTCAGGGGTTGATCCGTCCGCTTACCACAATCAGAATATTATCAAAGCCCGGTTACTGGATTTTGATGCATTCCACATTCACATTGCCAAAAACAAACAACTGCACGATAATCCGAACAAAAAAGCTCCAACGCTGCTCAATAAATCTATTCAGAATCTGCCATTTGCCGTTCAACTTGATTCCCTGCTTTTCAGAAACACAAACATTCAATATTCCGAGCAAGATGAAAAAGGCACTCGCCCCGGCACCATCTCTTTTATGAATTCCACGATTCAGGTCAGTGATGTAAATTCTCTTTCTTCAGAACCGGCACACCTGAATGCAGTCACGTACCTTCAAAACCATTCTGAACTCAACACAGAATTGAATTTCACACTAAATGACGGACCTTTTCATATGACAGGTGCCGGCAACCTTCAACCTTTTGATTTAAAAGAGCTGAACTCCATCTTTATGGATCTGAGCGGGATGGAAATTGTAAGCGGATTTGCACACGAACTTGATTTTAATTTTGAAATGGTGGACGATACCAGCTCAGGGAACATGCATCTTTTATATGAAAATCTGAAAATGGAAATCGTAGACAGAGATGATTATCACGTAAATTTCGCAAACTCCATAAAAAGCTATGTAGCCAACAAAGCGGTTGTGAGGTCTGAAAATTTAGCGGATTCCACTCATCAAGGTCGAGCCGGGGAAATTGATCATATTCGTGATCCTGAATCATCCTTCTTTAAGTACCTATGGCAAACTCTGCGATCAGGTATTTACGACATTCTTTTACGATCATAGGCAGGTTGAATTATATCCAATATTCCTGCAAGGATTTGCATTCAAAAATATAAGACACAAAAAGGTCTAAATATAAATTCTGGACTTTTTGTTACAAATTTATCTGAGTAACAATCAGATTTAATGAATTTTTAAAGGATAAATTAAATAACACCCGACACTCAATTACCCCTGAGTCAGCAGAATCAAACTATCTTCCAGTGCACCAACCGAGTGAGAAGCTTCGGCAGGAATTTCTACCTCGTCATGCTGCTTCATCCGGATATCTTTTCTTCCCTGGTGATAAATTACATCACCTTCTAAAACCAGTAGTTTGGTGGTATGGTGGGCTTTATGGTCTTCAAGCTTCATTCCTTTTTTAAAACCAAAAAGCAAAACCTTAAAATGTTCACCTATGTGAAATGCCTTTGCAACCGGTTTTTTTGATGTCTCGAGCTGTTTTTTAATCTCATTTACTGTCATAATTATGGTATCTATTTAGAGATGTAAATTGTAAAAAATAATAGATTTGAGTATCGATCTCATTTGCCACCAAATCTACCGGACTCCTGTTTATTTATTGATCATGCTTGGCAATAACCCATACCGCGTGAATAATGCCGGGTATGTATCCTAAAATAGTTAGTAAAATATTGAGCCAAAAAGCTCCACCTATTCCAACCGTCAAGAAAACACCTACAGGGGGCAAAAGAATGGCTAAAATTAATCGAATGATGCTCATAAACTTCGTTTTAGTAATTAACTGAATACAATACCTAAATATACAAGTTCAAACCACAAAAGCTATTCCACAAGATCAACTATTCAGTTCTTCTTAACGAGTGAATCATATTAAGTTTTAACAATAAAAAACGAAGCGTTTTAATCGTCCGGGTTTCGGATGCTCATTACTCCTGGCACTAATCAAATTGTGGGAACAGTGTTATTCAGACTCAAATGGGCCAACATGAATACATGGTGAATCCTTATTTAGATTTGATCTAATTAAATTTTGCATGAAGTAATGATCTTCTTAAATTAGATTCATTCTAAATAATCATCACAAACCAAAATTAATAACCGTAAGTTTTACCAAAGAATGAAAACGATAAGATTATTACTCTTACCTCTTTTAACACTCATTTTTTTTGTTTCATGTGATATTAACAGCAGTGACGACGAAGATATTGAAGTGCCCCCTACTTATGAATTTGAACGTAACGGAGAATCAACTGTAGCTTTCTCAGGACAAACCACCCGGATTAAAATGGCAGACGAACTGTTCGCCGCCATGCTCGATTTTGACAATACCACAGAAGAACTTCTGCTTCAGATGTACCGTAACCAAGATGAAAGCGGCAATGAAGTAGATCCCTATTCAGATGAAGAACTCAACGCATCAACCAAAAGTATTAAAAGTAAAGTAGCCGCTTCCCGCGACTATTTTACATCCAATGCTTCTCTCAGTGTAGAAATAAAAAATGATTTCGAAACCTGGATGATCGGTCAGGTAAATGAAGTATTTCCTAACCAAAATCAGCTTGCATCCCCCGGCGTACCCGGACAGATTGCAGATGGATCCGGTGAGCGCTACATCAACGGACAAGGTCTTGAATATGACCAGATGGTGGCCAAAAGCCTCAACGGTGCACTTATGGCCGACCAAATGCTGAATAACTATCTCAGCCCCGCCGTTTTGGATGAAGGTTCCAACCGTGAGGAGAACGATAACGGAGAGACTGCTGAAGGCTCTAACTACACTACTATGGAGCACAAGTGGGATGAAGCATACGGATACATTTTCGGAACTTCAGCCAATCCTGCCAATCCGGTTGCTACCATTGGAAGTGACGATATATTCCTGAATAAGTATACCGGATCGGTAAATCAGGATGATGATTTTAACACTATTGCCGAGGATATCTTTAACGCATTCAAATTGGGTCGTGCCGCTATCGTTGCCGGGGATTATGAAGTGCGTGATGAGCAAGCCGCCATTATTCAGGAGTCTATTTCAAAAGTAATAGGTGTTCGTGCAGTTTACTATCTTCAGGCCGCTAAACGTCAAATTGAAGATGATCAACTAGGATCTGCATTCCATTCCCTCTCTGAAGGATATGGATTTATATACAGTCTCCAGTTCACCCGTATACCGGGAACCGAACAGCCATACCTAACCAACAGTGAAGCAGAAGCCATACTCACCGATCTATTGGATGACGGCGAAAACGGACTGTGGGATCTTGAAACGTCAACACTTGACGATTTATCTGAACAAATCGCCGACAAATTTGATTTTACACTGGAAGAAGCTGCTTCTAATTAAATCAATATCCTTACACGTTAGCTGGCAGCTGAAAAATGGCTGCCGGCTTTTTGTACCAAAACAAACTATGATCATGAAGAAATTTGCTTTATTCATTTTGTCAATTATTCTCTTTTGGGGCTGTACGGATGATGGCCCATCAGGACCAAGTGCAGATGATTTCGACCGGGAGGCTATTTTAGAAAACTGGGCGGATAATATAATTATCCCATCGTTTACCAATTTTTCTGAAACCACCGGTCAGCTTCATACATCGGCTGAAACCTTTGCTGCTGATCCCACACAGCAAAATCTCGAGTCACTGCGTAACAGCTGGGAGACTGCCTACCTGGCCTTTCAGCACGTTTCCATGTTTGAAATGGGAATTGCCATGGAGTTCCGTTTCCGGGACTATTTAAATATCTACCCTACCGATGCCGAAGAGATTGAAAACAGTATTCAATCCGGAACCTACAATCTGGAACTGCCATCACTGACCGATAGTCAGGGATTTCCGGCTCTTGATTACTTGCTGCACGGCCTCGGCGAAAATGACGATGAAATTCTCTCGCACTATACCACAGATGCCAATGCTGAGAACTACCGCACTTACCTGACCGACATTACAAGCAGAATAGATAATCTGACCCATCAGGTGCTGGACAGCTGGACTTCCGGTTACCGAGATGAATTTGTAAATAACTCAGGTAACGGTGCTAACTCCTCTCTGGACATGATGGTGAACGACTACATCTTTTACTACGAGAAAAACCTCAGAGCGGGCAAGATTGGAATTCCTGCAGGCGTATTCTCCGGCACCCCGTTGAGCAGCCACGTTGAAGCATACTACAGTAATGGTTTTTCCAAGGCATTGTTTAACGAAGCCCTGACGGCAAGCGTCAACTTTTTTAATGGCATCCATTTCGACAGTGAAACCAACGGGCAAAGCCTGGATGATTACCTGGACTACCTGAATACTATGAAAGACGGAGCGGATTTAACCGGGTTAATCAACAGTCAGTTTCAACTGGCTCACGACGAAGCTGAAGCTTTAAATCCCGATTTTGCCGCACAGGTAGAGTCGGACAACACGCTGATGCTTTCTACCTATGATGAACTGCAGAAAAACGTTGTGAACCTGAAAGTGGATATGCTTCAGGCTCTCAATATTAACGTAGATTATGTGGACGCAGACGGCGACTAACCATTGAATTCAACAACCATTCGCTCCTATTTTACCGATACTCAGAATGCTGCTCCATTAGCCGTTTTTCGAATTTTATTCGGAATTCTGATGCTGTGGAGCATCGTTCGTTTTGCGGTCAACGGCTGGATCTACAAGCTCTACATTGAGCCACAATTTTTCTTTTCGTACTACGGCTTTGAATGGGTGCAGCCGATTGGCGAATGGACCTATCTTATTTTTAT
>NZ_JAWLDW010000084.1:0-11444 GCF_041686455.1 Rhodohalobacter sp. | reverse complement strand
CGAAAGTGCAGGATGCGATAAATCAAATTCGAAAGTGCGTAATATCAACTGGTCGCGCCGGTTTGTAGAAAACGGGTGACCTAAAATAACCCAGTGATCTTTGCCGGGAACGTAAAAAAAGTTTTTAATATCGTAAATATTGAGCTGTGAAAGATCGAGCTCATACATCTGATTTTCTTCAAGATCGATCAGATAGGCATAGTGAGATTGCGAGCGGTTGTGCTGAAGTAAACCTATAAGATTTCGGTTGTGATCGATGGCATAAGTTGAAGTTTGCACAAATCCAGTGCGAGATCGTTCTATATCAAGTGAATTTTCAGAAAATAGTTGATTAAGCTGTTGATCAGGCACCCACTGATTATCATTGGGAAGGTATTTGTACACATAACTGTGTTGGTTTTTGGAAGAAATCGTGTTTACGAAGTAATAAAATGTATCATTTGTCCGTAAAAGCCGTCCTCCGTAGTTTTTCGGTACAATTTCAGTGCTCGGTTTTGAGTGCAGTTCCCACTGTTTGACACTTTGAGAGTAGTAGACGAGATGATTTTTAAATTCCCAATAACCATATCCACCCATTGCGAAAATATTCCCATCATCATCCAAAGTTGCGGCATGACCAAATTGGTTCATATGGTTATGTGATTCATCAAGCCTTTTAAACTCTAAAGTGTTTAAATTGAATGAATGAACTCTGCCCAAGCCTGAATCCCAAAGAAGAAGTTCGTTTCCATTAGGGTGGGCATCTAGAATTTGCCTGTTGTTAAGTTCAACAGGTAACGTGCCAAGAGTATCAATTTGCCCGGCCTCTGAAAATTGGATTATGTTGTCATTCTCCCTGAAATGAATATACACACTTCCATTTATAGGGTGGACGGTTACTGATACCCCCTCACCGGTTGAAACGTTTTCCAGGGAATAAGACAGGCCTGAATAGGAATTATCAGTATCACCAACAGATAATACACCCTGCAACAGGAATAAGAGTAATAAACTGATTTTCATAACACCCAAGTAAAACGTACCTAAACTTTTTATGCTTAGTAAAATACATAAAAAATGTATAAACGTAGTACATTATCAGGATAAAATGGTTGATATAAGTTATTTAAAAAGCTTATAATTGTGATTTTCGGGGTCTCTGGCATACAGACTAAATGAGACCCAATAACCTGAATTGAAAAAATAAATGATATGGCTTCGTTTGATATTGTAAATGAAATTAATGCACAGGAAGTAGATAATGCTGTGAATAATACGTTAAAAGAAGTTTCAACCCGATACGACTTCAGAGGGTTGCATACAGAGGTGGAATTTGAAAAAAAGGAGAACCGGATTGATATGGTTGCCGCAGAAAGCATGAAGCTGAATGCTGTGAAAGAGATGCTGATCAAGCATTTTATAAAACGAGGTTTGGAGCCAAAGGCTTTGGAATTTGGATCTGAAGAGGGAACGTCTCAGGGGCACGTAAAGATGAGTGCCACAATCAAAGAGGGGATCGATCGGGAAACCGCGAAGAAAATTGTGAAAGAGATCAAAAATCTGAAGCTGAAAGTTCAGCCGGCTATTCAGGAAGATCAGGTGAGAGTATCAGGTAAGAAAATTGACGATCTGCAGGAGGTTATTAGCCATATGAAGTCAAAAAATTTCGGAATCCCGCTTCAGTTTGTGAATATGAAATGATGGGTTTTATTCAAATCACAAATTCCAAGCACCAAGCTACAATAAACAAGAACCCATCTATTTTTACTGTATGAAGTGGGCTGTACTCATGATGGGATATTGGAATTTGTGATTTGGAATTTAGTTCTTCTCCTCAAACTTTAGGATAAATAGCCCGTTACGAATATCACTTACAATTACTTTATCTCCAGATAGCCAGGGGTAGACCGACCAAGATCCTTCAAACTCAGCCCGGTTATTGTTAGGGGTGGTATTGAAGAACCCAATTTCCTGAATCGCCTCCGGTAAAGGGTTTGAAACATCCAAAACACGCAATCCTGCCGCGTAATTGGCTTGGTACATAAAGTCGTTTTTGATATAAAGATTGTGGTCGACCGCCTGTGTTGGGTGTTCATAAAATCCGATCATCTCAGCGCTCTCCAGATTCCGTACGTCCCACACATAGGTTCTTGTGTTATTCCCAGTGGTGAGTTCATCCAGTTCGTCATTCATAAAAAAGTAGCGGTGATCTTCTGATAGCCACCCTTGGTGCGAATAGCTGCTATCATCATAGGTGGAGTTGAATATCGTGAATGGATTAGCTTTGTCGTCTACATCGGTAATGGTAAATGTTGTTTCACTTGAAGAGAAACAGATCTCTCTGCCTGAGTGTTTTGAGTCAGGTCCTTCGTAAATTACACATTGAGTGTCGTGTATGTATCCGTTTATAGTCCAGCCACCCGCTTCCTCTTCAAAGTAGCAGCCTGAATACTGGGGGTTCAGTGGGTTTTCGGTAAGTGAGATCATGTGTAAACCTCCTCTCTCGGCACAAGTTTCACCCAATGTGGAACCGACAACATAGGCGTAACCTGTTTCTTCATTTATGGCAATATTGTGGGCATTGCCAAACTTTCTGTAGCGAAAGTCCTCTGTGAGCATTTCGGGCGGTGATTGAATATCCCGGATCCGGGTCAGGTCAAATACCTGAAGGCCCGAATTTTCTTCTTCACTTACCACATAGAGGGTATTTTGATATACTTTCATATCGCGCCAAACGGTAGCTTCTTTAAACCCGTCATCTTCATCATGATCGAATAACCAGGGAAAGCGCTGTGTAGCCGTTACCCGTTTGCCGGCGTTGTTATTGTCGAGTAACTTGGCCATCACAACCGGTTCCATTGGAAATGTAACATCTACAATTGAAATTCCGTCGCTTAACCCGACCAGCGCATACTCTTTTTCGGTTACCGGATCTATCCATCCCCAAATATCGTTCAGTCGGGGTTCAAGGTCGCCGGTAGGTTTAGAGAGAAGCTCTTCCGGGTTCAACACAGCATAAAGGCTAACGTTATTGCAGGGAAAGGAGGCGGCCATTCCGTTTATGCACTCTATTAATTCCGAATCGAAGATTTGATCCGGATTATCCATCGAAGCGTCAGTTCCGGAATCTTTACATCCTGTAAGGAGAATAGCGAGGGTGAAAATTGCGTAGAACCTGAAACATTGTTTTTGAATTTTATAGAAATAGGAAGGGTGCACAGGCTTGGATAATAGATTGTTGAAGTCAGATCCTTTCATATAAAAAGTATACTTCTTATAGATTCAGACTTAATTTATTAAGAACTGATTTGAAACAATAAAAGTATCATCTGTTACAAACAAATGTTCTTTCCATATTTAATTTATAGGGTTAATGTCGTGAGTTTAAAATGAGCTGTTAAGGATCTGTCATAAGTTGGAAGCCGACAGGATGGATTAACAGATGAGGAAGTGGTGTCTTATTAAGGCTCATGACTTAAGTTTAATTAAGGCACCGGTTCAGATTGAAGCCAGCGCTGGGGGTCAATATACTCGCTGCCTTCAACGACCATAAAAATAATGACTTCACCATTGAGGGTATCCTCGTCTCCGGAAAGGCCGATGACATCTCCTTGTTGCAGTACCTGATTCTCTCTTACAAAGATTTCGCTCATATTGCCGTAAAGGGTTTTATAGGTGCCATGATGAACCATGACCACAACTCCGAATCCGCTAATGTTTTGGATTCTAAATACATACCCTTCATTTATCACGCGAACGGTTGTTCCAGGAACGGTTGCGATTTCGATTCCGGGATAGTTAGTTTGTGTGTTGAATACCGGGTGTGACCGAATCCCGAATTTTTGGGTAATGGTTCCATTGTCAACCGGCCAGGGCAGCTGACCACGGCTGTCTTCAAAACTACTTTCAAATGCGGCCAGTTCTTCATTGGAAATCCCGCTTTCGCGCAGGACTGGATTTGAATATCTTGCTTCGGCTGCACGGCGCTCATCCTCATCCTCAATTTCTGAAGCTTCAGCAAGCCGTCGTTGGCGCTCTTCCTCCTCACGCTGAATTCGCTCCTCTTCTGCAACAAGATTTTCTAAAACCTGGGTGAGCTCGTTTAGCTGCCGCTGATGAATTTCGAGCTGTTCTTGTAAGTTATCGCGATCCCGGCGAAGCAACTGCACATTTCTTTCCTGCATTTCCCGGCGCTGCTGAAGCTGTTCGGTCTCTTCACGAATGGATGCCAGCGCCTCCTGATTTTTTTTGCGGGTCTCTTCGAGGTCAGTTATGGACGCCTCATACTCGTTTTGGGCCTTTTTGATCTGTTCAGCTTGTTCTGACTGATACTCATCAAACTTTCCAAGGTAAAAGGATCGAATCAGTAGCTGGTTAAATGATCCAGAACTCAGAAGCAACGCAATCTCTGTGGTGCGCCCATTTTTATATAGAAATGTGAGAGTCTCTTTGTACTCATTAATCAGTGTCTCGAGCCTTTCCTGGAGTCGGGCAATGTTTTGCTCAATGAGCCGGATTTCTGCAGTAATCTGCTCCTGTTCACGGCTCATTTGCCGGATGTTCTCCTGCTGAAGCGTAATTACACGCTCCATTTCCTCGTACTGCCTGAACATTTCGTCATAACGTTCGGTGGCATACCCCAAACGCTCGTTGTAATTTTCGATCTGCTCCTGCAGCGTCTCAATCTGACTTCTTGTTGAGTTTTGCTGTTTTTCAATTTCATTGCGCTGCTCTTCGTAAGAGTTGTCCTGTGCAAACAGATCATTCACTCCAAAACAGAGGGGTAAGATCAAAAATAAAATGAGAGCGTTGCGAACGTTCATATCCTGTAAATTGGAATGTCTTCAGGAATGGAAATATCCATAGGTGGTAACGTATTATTAACCTCAAGGCGCTGAACCAAGAACGTTGCCTGAGATTTTCCGTCACTGCTTAAAATGGTGATTTTACGTGGTAGATAAAAGTCCTCAATTTGAGCGTAACCTTCATAATCTATTCGGCTATAGGCCGCTTCGCCTCCGGATTGCACAACATTTTGAATCAGTCCGTCGGTCTTGGAAAGCGTTACCTGAGTCCGGTTATTTAGTACGGCTACGTAAACCTCTTCATTTTCATAAATACCGCGAATATCATCTTTCTCGATAGTGAAGTTAAACATATCGAGCATATTCAGTGAGGCGAGTGATCCAATACTGGTCAGATTGCTCTGTTGAAGAGATACTTTTTCAGCGTATTTATCCACGCGGTTGTAGATTAGCAGTGAGTCGGAATCTACCAGAATTTGTCCACCCTCAATTCCGATGCTTGTTCTTATTGTGATCAGACTTTTTTCCCGATCAGACTGAAATTGAAGAGTAACACGGTCACTGCCGCCCGGCTCACTTACAATGGCTCTGCCGTTGCCTTTCAGTGTTTCCAGATCATCGGAGTAATCGGGGACCAAATCCATCAACTCCTGGTTAGAGATGGATGCGGGTTCCATATCCTCAAAAGATAGAAACCGTTCAGAACTGCTGCAGGAAGCAAGTATGATGCCGGTTATCACCAAGGCCAAAACCGTCGAAAGTTGTGGTATTGTTTCTAAAATTTTCATTCAGTAGATGATATGCAGTAATGAGAGAGAAAGTGGCACAATTTGATGGATTAGTCAATTCGTTCTTTCAAGTGGTTTAGATCCGGATCCAGCTCAAGTGCCCTGTTCCACCAAAGTCTGGCATTTTTGTCATCTCCCAGTTCTCTGTAAACATCTCCAAGATGCTCGTAAACCTCGGCGCTGGCATCACCGGTATCAACCGCTTTTTGTATATACGTGCGCGCCTCTTCATAGTTCCCCATCTTAAAATGGATCCAGCCGATGGTGTCCAGATATGCGGCATTTTCAGCTTCAATGGAGATAGCACGCTCGGCCATTTCGAGGGCTTCACCCAGTCTTTCACCACGATCAGAAAGAAAATAGGCATAGTTGTTGAGTGCATTATGATTATTTCTGTCTAACCGCAGTGCCATATCATAGGCGTCTTTTGCCTGATCCCATCTATCCAGTTCCTGATTAACATCTCCCAGCGTACCGTAAATAATGGATCTGAAATTTCTCCTTGCCGGAGCATTTGAGGCCTCTTTCAGCAGTTCTGCTGATTTATCATACTGGTCGGTCATCATATATGAAGCGCCTGTAAAAAAGAGTACAAATGCATTATTAGATGCAAACTCCGTGGCCTTCTTACTCAGCCCAATTACTTCCTCATAGCGCTGTTGCGAAAACAGGATCTGCAGCCGCTGACCCCACACATCTGGTTCTTCAGGTGATGCTTCTGATGCTCGTTCCAGCGTTTCTAAAGCGAGCTCCGGTTTGTTTTGCTGGATAAAAAATTCGGAAGCAATGAGTTGAGCCGGACCGTATTCGGGTTCATTTCGGCTGAAGGAAATAATCGCTTTTTCGGTCTGTTCGACCAGTATCTCTTCTTCAGGACGCTGTTGGTGTTGATTATAGAGAAACTGAACCAGTTCCATTTTCTGCGTAGGGTAGAGAAGCGGATCTTCAATCATACTTAGAAATGTTTCTCCAAGATTTTCCCACTCCTCGTTATTGATAAAAATTTCAGCAAGGAGAATGAGTGTCTGTGGATCTCTGGGATTGCGCTCCCGTGCGTCTAAAAGAGTTTCACGCGCCATCTCTTCATCATTCAATTCAAGATAGTATTGACTGATAGAGTGGAGTGTGGAGAGGTTGCCCGGATTCAGCTCACGCATAATTTCAAGCTGTTCCAAAGCTTTCTCCTGCTGCTGCATGGCGTTGAAATTCTGAAATTTCCGAAGGTGGAATTCAAATTCACTGCCGCGGAGTTCAATCAGTTTGTCGATCGTCTCGTTTGACTTTTCAAGCTCTCCAAATTCGACATAGGCCTGTGATTTCATAAAAAGGACATCAACGTCGTCCGGATGATAGTTCAGAATAGTATCGAATACATCAATGATTGCTTCATAGCGACCGGATTGCCGATAAATTTCTGCCAGCTGCAGCTGATACCAGCGATTTTCCGGTTCACTGTTGGCCGCTATTTGGGCGTAGTAGGAGGCGTTACTGTAATCTTCCATCGCCAGGTATACGTCAGAGAGTGCATAGTTGATGCCGGGATTGTCCGATAATTTCAGGTGTGCGGCGGTAAGGTTATCCAGCGACTGTTCGTAGTCCTCATTTTCGAAATCTGTGATGCCCTGGATGAAATATTCCATAGCCTCAGCACGCTCTTCAGGACTGACTTGATCCGATGTCTGAGCGTTGGCTATCCCGGTAAATAGAGCGAAAATAAGCAGTAGCGTTGAAAACGTAGATTTGATCATAACAGCAAGATAACGAAATCCGGATGTGTTTTGATACATTTTGCTAGCCAATTGCCTTCCGGAAACTATTCAGCTTTTTGAAAGAGGGAAGCATGCGCGAGCCATACCAGCTAAACCACTCGCCGTCAACAAGCAACACGCGGCAATCGGGGCAGGCTATTTCAACTTCTGTGATATGTTTTTCCTTGAAAGGGTAGGGTTCACTGCTGAGCAGAATAATGTCAGGTTTTTTATTGGATAGCTCATCAAGTGTTGTCTTAGGATATCTTGTCTGATTATCAAAAACATTTTTCAACTTCCAGTGAGAGAGAACGGAATGGATGTATGTATTAGCGCCTACAGTCATCCACGGATCGCGCCAGATCATATAAGCAGCGGTGAGTTGCGGCTCATCGGGTGCATTGTGATACTCTTTTCTGATTGCTGATATCAGATCTTCAGCGGGCTTTTTGGCCCCGCACCGGTTTCCAATATCGTGAATAGTAAGCAGTGCATCTTCAATAGTGTTGATGTCCGTTATCATTACGTCGAAATCTTTTTGCAAAACATCAACGTCCTCTTTCCGGTTCTCCTCCTTGTTAGTGATGATCAGGTCGGGTTCGGCTTTCCGGATTTTATCAATCCGAGGATTTTTGGTACCGCCCATTATTTCAACCTGATCTACTTTTCCTTTAGGATGAATACAGAATCGTGTTCGTCCGATGATTTGATCTTCGAGTCCTAAATCAAACAGAAGCTCGGTAAGAGAGGGAACAAGACTGATAATTTTTTGGGGTGATTTCATGAAGATTCATTTATTAAAAACCTGAGATGGAATGTTGAATGTAAAAGCACCCTTTATTAGAGGTTGTGAGAAAATGAATAATCAAAACTTCATCAGATATCGTAACATGCTTTATTGCCACGGCTCATTAGGGAAACTTCTGACTGATAAAGTTAAAAGAATTTATATACAAAGTGAGTTTTTAGTAATTGTATCCTCTTTTCTCCTCTTCGTCAAACACAACACCCAGCCCCAGTACCATTCGGTTTACAAAATTAAAATAGGCAATCACCTGAACTGCATCGAGGACGGCTCGATCATCCAGTCCGGTATCTTTAAGCTGTTGGACGTATTGGGCATAATCCGGGCCTTCATTTACGGTCAAGTTTTCTGCGAGATTGCAGAGCTGCCGATCGGTTTTGGACAGGTCAAGATTGGCGCGGTCGTGCTTTAACAATTCCGTTTTCTCTTCATCTTTCCAATAGGCGAGCAAAGCCTGTTCGTGATGCTCAATACAGTAGTTACACCGGTTCGTTGCCGAAACAACCACAGCCATCATCTCACGCTGATATCTTTTCAGCGGGGATTTACCAAACATGGTTGACATATAGAGTTCCATGTGAGCGACCAATGCTTCCGGATTCAGACTCTGAATTTTATGAACCTCAGCCAGTTTCCCTCGTGATTTGATGATGTCGTCATAGACCTTTTTCAGTTTCGGATCCGAACTCTCGTAGTCAATGGTTTTGATGTGTGGCATTTCTCTGTCAGTTTAATGATTGACGTATACTCTTTGAAGACTATGCAAAAAGATCGAAAACCCCAATTTCAGGTAAAAGATTTGTTTATGGGTAGTCATGAACGAGAGAAGATGCATTACACATATAATTTTAAATTAATTGAAAATGTGAAAATGAATATCCACGTGTTTATATCTTTCGTATTACTTTTGGGCCGCCAAAAGTAAGCAAAAACTCCCGACTGTGATTGCTTCCGGGCCTGGTTTGCCCGCGCGGTTACACAACATCAATTGCTCCCAAAGTGAGCCGATATTGTGATGTCTCCCGCGCTGTGATGCAAACCAAGCCACTCCTCCACCAATCAAGGCCGGAGGGTTATTTAGAATTTTTTAAAAACAGTTCGAGTTTAGAATTTTGGGAGTATCCTGCCTTCCTTAGAAATAGAGGAAGCAGGTTTGACTGGGGGGGTGCACAAATAGGCGGAATCTTCCGGATGAATCCAGCAGGACGGTTACATTCCGGAGATCGCCTTGAAGGAGAGGGGTTGTTGCGGTATAGATGCTTTTTATAATCCAAAACCGATCAGAAAGTAGAGATTATCGGAATAGGGATTTGCGATCACGCTGCTATTGAGATCAACTGAGAATGTTTCGGAGATCTGAATTTCTTTTGAAGCTGAAAAACCGGTGTTGATAATCCCTGCTCCTGTGGTTCCGTAAAGTTGAGATTCGGATGGAGTAAAACCCAGGAAGAGGGCAACTTCCCCGATCTCATATCCCAGTTCGGTGTAAACCGAGTAGTCATCATCATTGGTTACGAATACGCCGGTAAAAACAGTGATCGGAAACGATTCGGTACCTGAATAACCTGCACCAATCTCGATGAAATGAGATTCACTGCTGAAGTAGTTACCTACTGGATCGTCCGGGAATGTGTAATCGGTAATGGCCAGAGAAAAATCACCTGCTTCAGTGCCGAAGGTATAAGAGGAGTAGAAATCAACTTCTGTGCCTGCGGTATTGCCTGTGGTGGCAAATGCAGCCCAGGTGCCAATTTCAAAATTTCCTGCAGTGTAATTGATGTCTGGCTGTATACTGGGTGAATTGCCAAAATCGGCACCTCGCCACACGTATCGGTTATAAGCTTCCGTTCCAACGCTAAGTTGTGAATAGGCGTCGGCGGCCATAAACAGCGAACCGGCTAAAAAGAGTGCAAAGGCTTTTGATTTGGTTTTCATAATGGTGGATTTTAGTGGTTGTCGCTATTTGAATAAACAGAGGGAGCAGATAACAATGGGTTATACATGCTCCTCCATTTAAGGTTGATGGTTAAGCTGTATAGGCTCCTAATTCGGAAGATTTTACAGGTGAAAAATCGGGATAAGCGTTATTGCCATGCTCGGAAATATCCAGTCCGTCTGATTCCACCTCAGGTGATACTCTCACGCCCAGAACGGCTTTGATCAGGCCGAATACGGTTAGCGAGAAAACAAACGTAGCGGATAAAATTGCGACGACTCCGATGAACTGAATCCAGAGACTGGCCTCAGTAAACATGCCGACGGCAAGAGTTCCCCAGATGCCGCATACACCGTGAACGGAGATGGCACCTACGGGATCGTCAATTTTCAGCTTGTCGAACATTAGTATCGAAAGAACAACGAGTACACCTGCGACGCCCCCGACAAGTACCGCGTCGGAAACTGAGATCACATCAGCACCTGCAGTTATACCCACCAGTCCGGCAAGAATGCCGTTCAGTGCCATTGGGGCGTCCAGTGTTTTCATAACTAATTGAGTGGTGATCATTGAAGCCAGGGCTCCGGCACAAGCAGCTAGTGCTGTTGTTACAAAGACGTACGATACCCCGACCGGATCGGCACTAAGTACGGAGCCGCCGTTAAATCCAAACCAGCCAACCCAAAGCAAAAAGACTCCTACAGTTGCCAGGGGAATGTTGTGTGCAGGAATGGCAAAAACTTTTCCGTCTTTAAATTTTCCGGTACGTGCACCGAGTAACAGCACACAGGCCAGTCCGGCTATTCCTCCAACTCCATGAACCAGTGTTGAACCTGCAAAGTCATAAAATCCAAGTTCGGCCAACCAGCCTCCGCCCCAAACCCAGCTGCCGGTTATGGGATAAGCGATGGCAAGCAGAAGCACCCCGAACAACATAAACGATGAGAGCTTGATACGTCCGGTTACACACCCCGATACAATGGTGGCAGCCGTTGCGGCAAACATCGCCTGGAAAATAAAATCAGTCCAGATGGTCATTTCTGCACCATAGGCGGGTGTTAGCATCCCAACAGTATCAGATGGATCGTAGCCAATACCGAATCCCCCGAAACCTAAAACTCCGTTAAACTCGCCGGGGTACATGATTTGAAATCCTACAAAAGCGTATATCAATACACCGGTGCAGAGAATAAAGACATTTTTATAAATGACATTTACAGAGTTCTTGGATTGGGTTAACCCGCTTTCCACGGATGCAAAACCAAGGTGCATCAGCAGAACGAGAAATGCGGCAATCAGAATCCAGAGGTTATCAATAATAAATTTTATGTATTGCGGTGATTCCTGGAATTCCGCTAAGGTGGAGTATGACCCATCCTGTGC
>NZ_JAWLDW010000011.1:19485-44694 GCF_041686455.1 Rhodohalobacter sp. | reverse complement strand
TGAATTGCCAACCAGAATGAATGGTAGGACGGACTGACTTAGTGCTACGAAGGGGTATGTAGTAAGGGCTTTATTGCTGCTATGATACTTAACGGATTAGTCGGCTAACAGGCGGAACGAGTAATTTTCCAAAACTTCAAAATGAAAACTCGTCCGCTTGAGCCCCTTTGTTAACCTTATTTATCTCTGATTTCAATGATATTCTCACCACTTTCGAAAAAGCTGTTTTGCCTTTAAAAACATTCTCGGTAAAATTTCTCTCATTTTAGCATTCGAAGTGTTACCGCAAGGACCCAGAAAATTTTGGTGGAGTACCCTTTTGCTCAATAAGCTGGATGAAATCATCATCTTTACTCATGAAAACTGCACCTGCTTTCATTGTGCCTTTTTAAAAATCTCAGGATCTGTTGCATCATGAAGACCAAGGGCACGAACCGACTTTGCTTCTATATCATTAAATGTACGGTTGATCCACGCGGCAATAGCAGGTGAGAGTTGTGCATCAATCCAAAGCTTCATGCCGCAACTACTGGATGATCAATTTTCCCTCGGGCATACTTGATGGATGCTTCAATATCATCTTTTTCCAGGTCAGGCAATTCTTCCAAAATCTGCTCATGACTGAGTCCGGCTGCGAGCAGATCCAATACGTCAACGACACGGATTCTCATGCCCCTGATACATGGCCTGCCGCCACATTGATCGGGATTTGTCGTTATGCGTTTTCTCCAGTCTTTCATTTTGATAGAATTTTGTAGTTAATATCATAAATCTACTCAAAACAAGGCAGATATCATAGATTGAGGAAAATGAGGTAATCATGTATTTACCGGCAGTGCATTTTGCACGTCTGCTGCCAGACAATAAACCAATCAATCCCTCAAAGCAAACAAAAACAACATTTTGTTGGGTAAATTACCAACTTATGATAGTGCAACACCCGAATAATCCGCCAAATAAAGATTTTATGCGGTCTACCCTTAAACACACTCCCAAAACATCCACCCACCAATCTCTCTGCCATCCCTCGCGAAAATTCGGTATTTTCACACCACGAAATCTTTAAATCAAACCTATTTCACAACAGTATGAAAATTACGATTCAGCGCCTGAATGATGACGTCCACATGAAAGCTACTAACGAAGATGGTGTAAGTCTGGAGATGGATGGCTCGGATGACATTGGTGGCATTAACAGTGGATTCAGGCCCATGCAGATGCTTTTAGCGGCTGCCGGCGGATGTTCAACCATCGACATCATCGGAATCCTGAAAAAGAAACGTCAGAATCCGGAAGACATTAAAATTGAAGTGACCGGTGAGCGAATCAAGAAAGGAACCTACACAGAGTTCTCAGAAATTCACATGCACTATATTTTTAAAGGAGATCTGAACCCCAAGCAGGTAGAAAAAGCGATTGACCTCTCTCTCGGAAAATACTGCTCCGTCACCAAAACCCTGGAGAAGACAGCAAAAGTTACCAGCAGTTATGAAATTGTTAAGTAGTCTTGAGTCCTGAGATTTGAGAAATGAAATGTCAAAATTAAGGTTATGAAGTGTCCCCCTTTGAAGGGGGGAATGGGGGATGAAAAAGCCTTAAAATAAGGCAATAACTGAATGTTTTAATTCAAAAAACTCTGTGAGAGCCATCCCCCTAAATCCCCCTTCAAAGGGGGACTTTTCGCGAGTTTACTTTTTTTTTAGCTCGTCTTACTCAAGCTCTAGAATCATCGCATCCATTCCGGATACTTCCAGTACTTCTCCGATCTGAACGGTTTGATCGCTCACAACATCATAGGCGGATGAAGTACCATCCAGAAGTTCTGAGAATCTGTTTAAATCCAGTTCCTGAGCCTCTTCGTTCGCGTTCAGAACCACCATTACAGTCTCTTCAACATTATGACGGAAATAGACATAGACATTGTCCTGCGGGATAAAATGTGTTAGCTCACCATTGTGAATCACATCTTTATCCTGGCGCCAATTGGCTACACGAGTTAAAAACTCGTGCGACTCCATTACAGGAAATCCGGTCTTTTCAGCCAGTTCCTCTCGCCCTTCCTCGGTAAATCCATCGATTGGATCTTCCTCCCAGCCGCCGGGGAAATCTTTCCGCTTCAGCCCGTCCGGACCACCGCCGGTCATCAAAATTTCATCTCCGTAGTAGAGCTGCGGAATTCCACGGGTAGTCAGCACAAAACTGAGTGCTATTTTGAACTTTCCATAATCTTCACCCACTACCGAGAAAATCCGGTCCAGGTCGTGATTTCCCGGAAAAATTACATTCAGGTTTGGATCAGGGAATAGAAAATCCTGACTCAGAACATCATACAGCCTGTAAATCCCGGTATCCCAGGATTCCTCTTCATTCAACCCGGCGGCAATTGCATCGTATAGCGGGAAATCGGTTACGCTGGGCAGGTAGCTCTCATAACCGTCAGAGCTCGGGAAGCCGGTCTGCCAGTAAGCCGTTGATGGCGGATTAGACATCCACGCTTCACCCACCATATTAAAATCGGGAAACTCCTCCAGTACACGCCGGCTCCACTCAGCCATATACTCTTTGTAAGGGTAAGGATGGGTATCCATTCGGATTCCGTCAATTCCGGAGTACTCAATCCACCACAGTGTGTTCTGAATCAGATAGTTTGCCACCAGTTCATTTCGCTGATCCATATCTGGCATATCCACAACAAACCAGCCCTGTACCATTGCACTGTAGTCAAAATCGGAAGCATAGGGATCCATTACTGTTGCGGCTCTGAAATTAGTTGTCCCTTTCTCTTCAATATCGTGGACCCAATCGGACGTTGGCTGATCCTTCACAAACCAGTGTTCCGTTCCCACGTGATTGTGAATCATATCCATGATCACTTTCAATCCCATATCGTGGGCTTTATCGATCAGTTCCAGGTATTTATCATTGGTTCCAAAACGGCGGTCCACCCGATACATATCGGTTGCCGCATACCCGTGGTACGCACCGTACTCCGGAGGCATATCATTTTCGATGATGGGAGTAAACCAAACCGCGGTCATGCCGAGATTTTTTAGGTAGTCGAGGTTGTCAATTACACCCTGAATGTCGCCACCGTGCCGGGCATTCGGATTATCGCGATTCACACCTTCCAGCATTCCCTCGATGCTATCGTTTTCGGGATCACCGTTTGCAAATCGATCCGGCATCAGAAGATAGATTAAATCGGTTGAATCGAACCCTTGATTTCGGTTCAGATCGCTGCTTCGTTCTTTAATTTCGTACTGATGTGTGTAAGAGTACTCTCCCCGGTTAAATTGCAGCTCCACAGTTCCCGCCTCGGCCTCATCGTGAATTCGAAGAGTGACGAACTGATAATTGGGATTTTCGACCAGCGTAATTCGCTCGATGGTTACACCCGGATAATCCACGGATGGAATTGCAGTCTGGATATTGTCTCCGTGAACCAGCAGTTGCACTTCAGGCTCCTGAAATCCAATCCACCAGTTTTCCGGCTCAACACGGTCTATTTGGATTGACTGAGCAACCAGTACCGGAACACAAAAAATAAATAATAAAAATGATGATATAGCCTTTGAAGTTCTCATAGAAGTATAATTTAGTAACAGTTGTCTAAACCTGTAATTGAAATTCAGCTTATACAAAATAGCAAAAGAAAGGAAGGATTATGTATAAAAAAGCCCGCACGGTTTTCCATGCGGGCCCATAATCTACGTAGAAACGTATTTACTAAAAAAGATCGCGATTAAACAATCATCGTAACCAATTCTGCAGTTCGTGCTGAGTAACCGGCTTCATTGTCATACCATCCAACAATTTTCACAACTTTCCCATCTACTTTTGTAGACAAGCTATCGTAAATACATGAACTTGGATTTCCAACGATGTCACTGGATACCAGTGGCTCGTCGCTAAATTCAAGAACGCCTTTCATTTCTCCTTCCGCAGCTTTCTTGAACGCTTCCTGAACTTGCTCTTCGGTGACATCTTTACTCACAACTGCAGTAAAGTCTGTCAGTGATCCGTCGGGAACAGGTACACGGACAGCCATTCCGTCCAGCTTACCATCCAGATGAGGAAGTACCAGTCCTACAGCGGCAGCGGCACCTGTTGTTGTTGGTACAATGTTAGCAGCTGCTGCACGGGCTCTGCGAAGATCCTTGTGAGGACCGTCAACTATCTGCTGATCGCCGGTATAGGCATGGATCGTTGTCATAAATCCTTGCTCAATTCCAAACGCATCGTCAAGAACCTTCACCATAGGTGCAAGGCAGTTTGTTGTACAGCTTGCGTTTGAGTATACGGTTCGGTTTTTATCAATCTCATCGTCATTTACGCCAATCACGATGGTTTGAAGATCGCCTTTGCCCGGTGCTGAGATAATCACTTTTTTAGCACCCGCTTCAATGTGTTTAGCGGCTCCTTTATCATCACGAAAAATCCCTGTAGACTCAACGATTACTTCAGCTCCTCGTTCGCCCCATTTCAGGTTTACGGGATCACGTTCAGCAGTTACGCCAATTTTACTTCCGTTGATTACAAGATTATCACCGTCAGCGTATACTTCTCCGTCAAATTTTCCGTGAACAGTATCATACTTAAAAAGATGTGCAAGTGTTTTTGTATCTGTCAAGTCGTTAATTCCAACAACTTCAATTTCGTCACTCTGATATTTAAGAATAGATCGCATAACTAATCGGCCGATCCGTCCAAACCCATTAATTCCAACTTTTACTTTAGCCATAAAATTTTACTCCTTTTCATTTTAAATTATCTGCTTGTTTGCAGTATTTATAACATTAAAATAACGGTTTAGATTCACTCAATCCATTAATTCATCAAAGTTACACTCCTCATTTTTATTAGTTTACGTTGGGAGCGCTTTTTCAATTTCAAGATCATACTTTGTGAGATAAGATTTTGACTAGAGTGAGAAAAAAATTTCTGATAGTGTTGATTTTTTCTCAACTCAATGGTTAAGTCAATACTGTAACAAGCTAAAGCTGTCGCAGGCTTACAGCCTGCTATCTGAGGGGATAAATTTATTGGCGAAGGGTTTTGGCCCTTCGCTGAGTTATTTTAGGCTTTCAGCCTAATCTTACACTAAAAAATGATATAAGAAACCACATAAATTAATTTCAAAGAACAAATTATTTAGATTCTGAATTTTAATTTGATCTGTAAATCCCACAAAAAAAAGCCTTTGATTACTTCAGAGGCTTTTGAAGATCTGCTTTAAATTGAACTAGCATCACTAATCAAGATCGATATCTTCAGGGATATCTTCATCATCCCCGGAAATCAGATCATCCACCCCATCAACGTCAGAATCATCTTCCTCATCATCTTCAACAACAGGTGTTACCGGTTTTTTAATCTGTGCTTTTGCACCGGCTCGTTTCAGCTGCATTGCAATATCTGAATTGTCGTTGTCCAGAGCGATGTTTAAGGCTGTATCACCGTTTTTATCTTTTAGCCGAACATTTGCTCCCTGATCAATCAAATACTTTACAACATCGGTATTACCTTCTCGTGCGGCAAGCATTAAACCGGTCTGCCCCCATCTTTGCTTAGCATTCACATCAGCTCCGGCTTCAACAAGTAGTTTTACAGCGGCAAGATTACCTTCCCGGGCTGCAACAATCAGTGCCAGACCGCCAATGGGCGTCCCGTTTTCCAGAAGGTACTTCATAATTTCTATGTTCCCATTCTCTGCAGCTCGATTCAGAGCCGTTCCTCCCATCTTTGTTTGTACCGCAGGATCTGCACCCTGTTCAATTAAATATTTAACAATATCAAGATGGCCATTTTCGGCAGCATAGATCAGGGCAGTATTGCCATTTTTGTGTGTCTCGTTCAGATCCACACCTTTCTGATGATGATTTCGAACTTCGTTCAAATTCCCATTTCGTGCGGCCTGTAATAGTGGCGAAAGCTCCATAATGATGATTTAATTGTTTTAAAAATGCGTTTTAACAAAATAATTGTCTCGGTTATTTCTGAACAGTATATCTAAAATAAATCACATTAAAGCAATAGGGTTTTCCCTGTAACAGAAGATTAAAAGCAGGATAATTCAAAATGATATGCAAAGTTATATTCTAAGAATACTTCCCTTTTTCAAACTCATTTCAGCTGAACTGACGTATCGTATCCGTTTAAAAAATCAACCCCAGACAAACGTTTTGTGCCCGGCAGTTGAAGCTCCAAAAGTTCAAGCAACCCGTCATTGCACTGTACATACAGTCTGTTGTCAATTTCAACAAGCTGTCCCGGTTTTGCATTTGATGTTTTTGGGCCCGGTTTTGCTTTGTAGATATTGAGTTTCTGTTCACCAAACATGCACCATGCGGTCGGAAATGGGTTCAGCCCACGAATTAAATTGTGTACATCTTCAACAGATTGGTTAAAATCAATCTTGGTGTTCTCTTTAAATAATTTTGGTGCCGGCGTTGCCTGTTCGTGGTTCTGTACCATCCCCTCTGATGTTCCTTCTGCAATCCGGTCTACCGTATCTTTCAGCAGCTCTGCACCTTTAACTTTCAAGCGGTTATATAGATCTCCCGTTGTTTCCAAAGGCCCAACATCTGTTTTGAACTGTGCAATTATCTCACCGGTATCTACTTTTTCATCCAGGAAAAATACTGAACACCCCGTCTCTTTTTCTCCTTTTATAATTGCCCAGTGAATGGGCGCTGCGCCACGATACCTTGGCAGTAAAGACGCGTGTAAATTGATAGAGCCGATAGCAGGGATGGATAGAATTTTCTTCGGTAAAATACGGAAAGCAACCACTACCAATAAATCCGGTTTTAGCCTTATCAACTTCTCAGCAAACTCGTCTGATTTTGGATCTTCAACATCAATGGTCGGATAACCCAGATCCATCGCTTTTTTCTTGACCACAGTGGGTTGAGGCTCCCCGCCCCTGCCACGCCGTTTATCCGGATTGCTGGCAACAGCAACAATATCATGCTCCGACTTATGAAGAGCTTCGAGAGAGGGAATCGCAAAATCGGGCGATCCCATAAATACGATTCTTAATGTTTTCACTTTACCGGCTCAATCTTTTGATACTACAGGATATTCAATATTAAGCGTGCCTTTATCAATTTTTTTCAAAAGTGATTTATGCAAACGCTTTTTAAATGCACTCAGATAATCCAAAAAAAGAACACCCTGAAGGTGATCGTACTCATGCTGGATCACTCTCGATTCCCACCCTTCTGCTTCAATACGTTTTTTGTTAAAATCCCGGTCGAGGTACTCGATAGTCACTTTTTCAGGCCGAACCACATCATCCCGAACGTCAGGAATGCTTAAACAACCCTCTTCCATCTTCACTTTTTCGCCGGTAGTTTCCACAATTTTTGGGTTGATGACAACCAAAGGCCCGTGGCTTGTCTCTTCTTCAAGCTCATCCGTGATTCCATCAGCGTCCATCACAAAAAGCTGAATCTTCTTGCCGACTTGGGGTGCGGCAAGACCAACTCCCTGAGAGTTGTACATGGTATCAAACATATCATCGATCAGGGTTTGAAGCTCTTGGTCATTCTCTTCCACCGGCTTGGTTTTTTCACGTAAAACCGGGTCGTTATAGGTTACAATGGGTAAAACAGACATAGATAAATTATAATTCTGGATATGCTTCTAAAAACTCCCTTAAAATAAGGGCTGCAGCAGCCTGATCCAACCTACCTTTTTTTTCACGACGCTTTCTGGACACCCCGGCTTCTTTCAACGCTTCCATTGCCTGCTTGGTTGAGTAGCGCTCGTCCATCTTGTGGATCTCAATATCCTTATATCGTTTTTTCAGATGGTTGTAGTACTCTTGTGCCATCTGCGTAGCATTGGTTGGTTCACCATCCGGAGTTAAGGGCCATCCTACAACAATAGCAATTACAGGTCCCTCTTCTTTGATCTGTCTTTCTACTTCGATAAAAGAGTCCTCGGGCGTAAACGTGGCCACGGTATTTGCAACTGTTCTTAAAAGATCAGTCCTGGCTATACCAACCCGCTTACCGCCAACATCAATCCCGAGGATTCTGCCAAAATTAGCCAATCACCTATTTTTTACTTTTCTTCTTTACCTCTTCAAGCGGCTGCTTCAAGAATTTTTTCAAACGCTTACTTGGTTTGAAATGAGTTTTTCGGTGTGCGGGCACATAAATCACTTCGTTGGTTTTGGGATTTCTGGCCTTTGGTTTGGCTTTTGTCTCCTTAACTTCAAATACACCAAAGTCTCGAAGTTCAATCCGGCAAGTCGGATCAGCAGCAAGCATTTTACTTCTTAGAGC
This sequence comes from Rhodohalobacter sp., assembly GCF_041686455.1. Taxonomy (NCBI): domain Bacteria; kingdom Pseudomonadati; phylum Balneolota; class Balneolia; order Balneolales; family Balneolaceae; genus Rhodohalobacter; species Rhodohalobacter sp. The sequence goes on along the minus strand of NZ_JAWLDW010000011.1, from coordinate 36,400 downwards.
ATCTATTACAGCATCTACCCACGGTTCGGACTGATTGAGCGGTACGTCCATTTGGTCGGCTACTGTTCGCACGATATCACGTTTTGTGTAAGTCACCATCTTTTTTCTTGTTTTGTTGTTATCACTCCAAATACATCTATGACAATGTATTATATATTTAAGCAATTATTAATAAAAGATTTGAAAATAAAAATAGGTGAATCAAACATATTTCTATACGTAAAAACGCCTACTAAAGATAGTCTTAACACTGCCGCTACTCGTAGCGCGTTACATTTTTAATGCCCTCTATTCTCTCCAAACGGTTTATAATCTCTTCAAGATGTTTTAAATCGCTGACATAGATGGTCAGAATTCCGTCAAACATTCCACCTTCACTGCTCACGTTTATACTCTTCATATTTGTTTTCAAGGATTTTGAAAGTATCTCCGTGATATCATTCACCAGTCCAACCCGGTCTTCTCCAATAACCCGAATCGCACCGAGAAATTGATCCTCAATATTTTTAGCCCAGCTTACGTCAATAATTCTCTCGCTATCAGTACGAATTAAGTGATGAGCGTTTTTACAATTTGAACGATGTACTTTTACGTCACCGTTTCGGCTTATAAAACCGATCACCTCATCACCGGGTATCGGGTTACAACAATTTGCATAGCTATACTTTACGCCGCTTAATTCACCCTCGACCAAAAGAGCTTTTGAATCTCCAACGGAACGAGCTGTGGAAATATATTTCTCTTGAATTTCATCTTCATCAACAGGCTTCTCATCTTTTTCGTCAGTCTCGATTCTGCCTTTGCTCTTTAGCTCTTTAACCACTTTGTAGAGATCCTTAACATCAAAGACGCCCGCTCCAATCTCATAAAACATCTCCTGAGTGTTCTCAAATTTGAAACGGTGGGCAACCTTCATCAAATCCTGATCGGTAATTTCAATCTTCCCTTTAGATGCCTTTTTCTCCCAAAGTTCGCGGCCCTCTTCAGCCACTTTCATCTCTTTCTGTTTAATAAACTGACGCAGCCGGGCTTTTGCTTTATGCGTTACCACATCTTCGATCCAGTCTGCATTCAAGTTAATTTTGTTGCCTGTTATAATCTCAACCTGATCTCCGCTATGTAACTTTTGGCGCAAAGGGACCATTTTACCATTAACCTTTGCCGCAACTGCACGCTCACCGATTTCACTGTGAATTTCGAATGCAAAGTCGATACAGGATGCTCCTTTTGGCAGTGTTTTTAGTTCACCCTGAGGTGTAAACACATAAATTTCATCCTGATACAAGTTTAGCTGAAAATCTTTTACAAACTCTGTAGCTGCATCCGGGCGCGGACTGTCGAGAACATCGCGTACCCAATGAACAAACTTATCCAGTTCTGCACTGCCACCGCTGTTACCTTCTTTATACTTCCAATGGGCTGCCACTCCGTGCTCGGCAATATCATCCATTTTCCGGGTCCGTATCTGAACCTCAACTTTTCGTCCCTGTTTCGTAATTACCGTAGTGTGCAGGGATTGGTAACCGTTTGCTTTGGGAACAGAAATAAAATCGCGAAATCTCTTGGGAATAGGTGTATACCAATCCGTTATAACGGAGTAAACACGCCAGCAATCCTCTTTTTGATGTGGATCTTCCAGAATAATGCGAATCGCAAAAAGATCGTAAATCTCCTCAAAAGGCTTCTGCTGCATCTGCATCTTTCTGTAAATGGAGTAGATGTGCTTTGGCCTGCCTTTTATTTCAAAGTTGAAATTCTGCTCTTTCAGCTCGTTTTGAATCGGTTCCATAAACTGACTGATAAACTCTTCCCGGGCATTCTTCTTCTCTTTCAGCTTGCGAACGATAAATTTGAAAGAGTTCGGATCAATTACTTTAAAGCATAAATCTTCAAATTCATTTTTGATTTTAAAAAGCCCGAACCGATGCGCAAGAGGAGCATAGAGCTCCATGGTTTCCGTCGCTTTTTTAAGCTGCTTTTGACGTGGAAGTGCCGATATAGTGCGCATATTATGCAAACGATCGGCAAATTTAATCAACACTACCCGGATATCCTCTGCCATAGAGAGGATCAGTTTCATAAACGTTTCTGCCTGTTTGGTGTCCCGGCTTTCAAAAACACCTGAAATCTTTGTCACACCATCAATAAGGTGCATCACCACAGGACCAAAGACTTCCTCTGTCTGATCAAGTGTAACCGGTGTGTCTTCAACTGTATCGTGGAGGAGTGCAGCTATAACCGATTCGTCATCAATATTGAAATCGCCGGCCATAATTTTTGCAACCTCAACGGGATGCAGATAGTAAGGTTCGCCGGATGCTCTCTTTACATCCTGATGCGACAGGCAGCAGAGCTTGAATGCTCGTGTAATAAGCTGTTCATCAACTTCATCCAGTGAAGCATGGCACAGGTCCAATAGTTCAGTCAGCTCTGTTTGCTGCTGATTATCGAGATCGAATACTTCGAGCTGTTCGCGGATATCTGTATCCACTTTTGCCATAGACGGTTACGCTTGAATTAAGTTGTTATTGAAAAACATTACGTAAATGAAAACAGTTCATAAACTGTAAAATAAAGAATTTTCAAAAAGACTCTGCCTCTATAAATAACGAACTAAAATCTAAAGATGATACCCAGCGAAAATCTTTCCGAATCTTTAATATCGATATTTTCAGAATTGATTAGCTGAACAAAACGATATTCAAAGAATGGTTTTATGTATGGGATGATGGAGAGTTCTCCGCCAAAAAAAAGATTCCAATAGAGATTTTCCTCATTAACTCCTCTTAGCTGACTGGGGTGAGATTCCGTGCGATCTGCATTTAATTCTGAGCTGTCAATACCCAGACCAATACCCGCAACAGGATTCACCGGACCTAATTTTACACCGGCAAGAATAGCCGCGCCGATATCGAAAGCCGTTTTTTCTTCAAAGACTTCTGTTACCAAACCGTTTACAGAGTTTCTTCTTTTTAGGGTATCAGAAAAATAGCTGCCATGAGCTCTTACCTTCAGATCTGCAACCGGTGGTAAATTAACAATTCTGTACTCCAGCCGAATACCATATCCTTGAGTTGGTTCTTCACTGCGAATATCCAGTCCGCCCCCTATCCCAATCTGTGCCATACTTTTTTCCGGAAAAGAGAGAATACTCAACCCCGAGATACAAAAGGCAAAAACTATTATTTTGAAATGACACATCTTGCGAGCCGGTTTACAAGAAAGTTTAGCTGATAATAATAAATAATGAGAGAGCGTCAACCAATTCAAACTGAGTTCATGGAAAAACTTCACAAAAAAAGCCTGAGTTCAAGTAATAAGTGCAACACGAAAAGTAACCCTGAGGGGCGCGCCCCTCAGGGTTTTCGGCCAAGCGGCTTATATTCGTGTTATCATGCAAAAACACAAACAACTTGACCTTAAAGCTCGTCATCAAATCAATGCTGGATGAGTTTAGACGGAGCTGACCACTTCGTTCGTCTAACCCTTAGAGAAGAAGTTGAAACTATCTGCCAAAATCATCTTCTACTCTAACAATATCATCCTCGTCAGATGGATTTTCAGGATCAGTATGCTGCCAGATCTCTGCGATAATGGCCCAACTTTCCAACCCAACCAACCTGTGCCTTTCACCTTGAGCCAGCCGTATGATATCACCAAGATCCAGGGTTTTTACAGGCGACTGCTCGTCAGTTTTGCTAACCACAACACCTGCCTTGCCGTCAATCACTTTCCAGATTTCCGAACGCCGGTAATGATACTGCCAGCTCAATCTTTTTTGAGGAGCTACCATCAGAAGCTTCGGGCTCAACTTATCGAATTTCGAAAAATCATCTATGTTTAATTCCGGGAAAAACTCAGAAATAAATGCTGTAGACTGATCTTCATCAATAACATAAAACCCACCCCAAGGCCGGTTTTTGTCAGAAGCTACGATAGAAAAGTTATTAGTCTTGAGAATGTCCTCAGCTTTTTTAAAAACTTCTTCCTTTGTTGATACCCTGTTATTATCGGTCAATGTCCTATTTCTAGTTACAATCTTTGGTTAATGGTATAGTAATCAGAAATGTTGTCCCCTTATCCTTCTCACTATTTACATCGATTACACCGTTGTGAAGATCAACAAAATATTTTACGATCGCCAGACCGAGCCCCGTACTTTTTTCTCCCGAAGTTCCTCCGTTAGGTGCAGATGTACCGTTTTGAAACAGATCGGAAGCTGTAAATTTATCCATTCCCACACCGCTGTCTGTAACTTTCAGTCGTAATTCACCATCTGTCAACTCAATTTCTCCACTGGTCTGTCCGCCAGATTTTGTGAATTTAATAGCGTTGGATAGCAAGTTGCCGTAGATCTGCTCAAATTTATCCTTGTCAATACAAACGGTTTCTTTTGCATGTAGGTTAATTTTCAAATCCACATTTTTCGACTTGGCAACAGGCTGGTACAGTCGGTTCATCGACTCCGATACTTCCCTCAGATCAACTTCTTTTGAATTTAGCGTAAAGCCTTTCGACTCTATCAGAGAATAACTTAAAATTTCGTCTATCATCTGATTGAGCTGCGTCGCGCTCTGCTCGAGAAGTTCGATCATCTCTGCCTCTTCATCTCCTTCAACCAATTCACCGAGCATATTACTCATTCCGATAATGCCGTTTAGCGGAGAGCGCATATCGTGGCTGAGCATTTTCATCAATGTCAGTTTGTGCTCATTCAGCTCTTTAAGCTTTAGGTTTTGCTTGCGAAGTTCCAGGCGAGCCATCACTTCTCCAGCCAGGATTTGCAGCTGTTTTTTCTGCTTCTCCGGCATTTCTCTCTCTTCATAATCCAATACACAGAGAGCTCCGATAGCGTATCCCTCCGGATCTAACAGTGGTGCACCCAAATAGTACCGGAGTTTTGGGCGCTCTTTTACGTACGAAAAATTCTTAAAACGTGGATCTTCAGCTAAATTTTTAATTTCAAGAACTTCATTTTTTTGAATGGTATACTGGCAGACGGTAATATCTCTAGAAACTTCACGAGTCTGTTCAGACATTCCGTATATAGACTTCGCCCACTGCCGCCCTGAATCTATCAAGTTAATTCTGGCAATGGGTGCATCACATAGATCTGCGGCAAGTTTGGTCAGGTCATCAAACTTCTCTTCAGAAACTGTATCTAATACAGAGTAAGCGTGAAGTGCTTCAACACGCTTTTTCTCAGAATCAGCTTGTATTGTATTCACTTCCATATTTCCGGGTAAATCTATTTCACATTTTCTGTAAGTAGAACTTTCTTCAATTCAGTAAACGTAATCGGTTTCACCATGTAACTTAAATAATCGGTCTCGCCTGCCTGTTTTCTATGATAGTCGTCTGAATTACCGGTAATGTAAATGACTGGCACGTCTTTTTTTTCCTGCACTTTTTTCACTACATCAATTCCCGAAATACCGGCCCCGAGAAAGATGTCTACAAGCATCAGGTCCGGTTCAAAATCTACAATAGTTTCCAGCGCCTTTTCCCCTGTGTGGGCTTTTTTCACTTCTTTATAACCAATTTTCTTTAACATGATTTCAAGGCTTAAGGCCAGGATCATGTCGTCTTCTATAATTAAAACTCGCATATCTTCCTGCTTATGAATAACCTTTTGTTTGTTTAATTAAATATTGAGCTCTGTTCTTCTGTCAGGGAGCTGCTCGATCCCTTCACATCCATCTGCTCAAACTCAATTACCAGGCGACTTACGCCATTGTTGCTAACATTCATTTTACCGTGTATTTGTGATAAAAAGATGCTAACAAGTAAGCTTGGAAATGATTCCACTTCTCCATTTCGCTCAAATAACTCTGTACTGATCGCATTTCCTTCAAAAACCAATACGAGGTTGCTCTGATCTTTTTGTAGTAAAACTTTCAGATTACGTCCATTTGGATGCGTCGAAAATACAATGTTCATCAACTCATTAACAGCCAGTCCAAGCGGAACGGCTTGATTAAGATTTAGAATGATTGGCATGGCATCAACTGTAATATTCAATTCATCAGACTCCGTTAATCCTTTCTGCGGCAGTGCCTCCATGATGGTCCTGAGATAATCATCGAACTGAATGCTAACCATGCTTTCATTGCTGTACAGGTTTTCATGAATTTTTGCGATAGAGAAAATTCTGCTGCGAATATCATTTAACTTATTTTCAACATTTAAATCGCCTTCCTCCATAATCTGCAAATCAATCAATCCGGCCATTACTGCAAGATTATTTTTTACCCTGTGGTGTACCTCTTGCAGTAAAATCTCTTTTTCGCCTAACGACTTCTGAAGATCATTCTCCAATTTTTTCTGTGCACTCAAATCAACATAAATCACATAGGCCGCCACAACCTCTTTTTCGTGGATAATTGGAATAGCACTCATCAATACCGTGAGCTTCTCCCCTGTTTCTGTAAACCTCTCCACCTCGTCGGTATAAGACTGCCCTGAAAATACCTGTTCACTAATCTCTTGAGCGTCTCCCAACGCTTCACCATCCATCAACAGCCGATGGACATCTTTCCCAACAGCTTCCAGTTTTGTATATCCATACAGCTCGGTAAAACTGTTATTAATTTTCACAATTTTATTATCCGGGCTGAACATCGCCATGGGTAACGGTGAGCTTTCAAAAAGTTGGGAAAGCATATCATAATTCTTGTCTTTCTCTTTCTCAATGTCCACCAGATCGGTTACATCTGTCCCTGTGCCAACCAGGTACTCTCCCTTTTCTGTTCTAAACCGATTGGCCAGTAAATGGTAAACTCTTATGCCATCGTTCTTAGATATAACTTTTGATACAATATGGGTAGAACCATCCTCGAAAGCATCTTCTAAAGAGTTGATGATTTTTTCATGTTCGTCTTCCGGAAAGTAGTGAAGAGCATTATTCGATTCTATCTCTTCGGGTGTATATCCTAGGTCATCAGTAACAGCTTCGTTATATCTTAAAATGTCCATCTCCTTATTCAGTACATAAAAGGTACCCGGAATACTGTTGATGACTGCCTCTGTAAATTTCTTCTCGTGTTTGAGGTTAATCAATGTTTCTTTCTGTTTAGAAATATCCCGAAACGTGTTTAACGAGCGCAATTCACCATTTTCATTCTTGTATAAAACAGACGACGACTCCACAACAAGCTCTTCCCCGTCTTTATGTTTATAATTTTTCTCACCTTCATAAAAAGATTTTTCATCTCTTATATTGTATGCTTTTTGGTTCACAGGGTGATCCAAATCCATGACAATCTCTCTTCCGCCTTCAATCAATTCACGCTTGGAGTATCCGAGAATCTTGCAGGCTGCCGGATTGGCATCATAAATATCACCTTCCGGGGATGAGATAATAATTCCGGACAATGAGTTTTTAAACTGTTGTATATATCTCTCTTGCGTTTCCCTCAAAGCGCGCACAACTCTCATGTTTTTACTCACATCTTCAAAGAAGACAAGCACACAATTTTCCTCACTATCTAATAGTGAAATCGTTAATTTACACCAGCTTTTTTTGGGAAATTGCTCATTGTCGGGGCAGGGCATAGTGAGTTCGTAGTTGCTTTTTACTCCGTCAAGAACTTCACGCATTCCAAAAATGATCTTCAATGCGTAGTCGTCACCCTCTTCAACCGCTTTTTGGCAATGATCGAAATAGTTGCTCCCCGGTTGTGCCATACCGAGTTTGTGAAAATCCTCTTTTCCATGTACCCAGCTTGAATTGGTCGAGAGTATTGATCCGTCTTCTGCTACAATGGCCGCCGCCCCCGGCAGCGCATTGAATACCGCATTTTTTAAATCCTTCATTTCCTGGAACTATTAGTTGCTCACTCTTTTTTATATTCTAAATCAAGATATGATTGATTTTTGAGACAAATAAGACGTCGAACACTTAAATTAAAAGTCCGTAAATAAGCGTAGGGCTAACAACAAGATTTTGGAAAATTTACCTATGACGAAAAGTCGGGTTTATATGTCTCTCCGTTCATCACTTTTTTTACCGCTTTTATAAAATCTTGCCGGGTTGGGTCACTGGAAATGTAGCCGTCAATTCCTTTTTCGAAAAGTGGTGCAATGAGTTCCTCTGATTGATAGATGTGCAGTGCTAATACTTTAACTGATGAATGAGTTTCTTTCAGATTTTCTATGATTTTGAACGCTGATCGCTCAAAATCCATCAAATCTATGACTATAAGAGTATTTTCATCATTTTTCACAGAAGATAATTCATTGCAAGAAACTAGATGAAGAGACACCAATTCATCATATTCTTCTTTTATGAGGCTCTCAAAATGACTCGCTCGTGGTGTGCGTTCTGCAACAATGATGATATTTGTATTCCCCGTATTCATTCTACGGTAAACTATACAGAGTTATCTAAAGGCGGTATTCGTGCAAAAGCTTAAAATTAAGACCGGCCCGTCCGTATTAATACCTAGAGTAAAATTGAATTATTTATCTTTACCGGATGAAATTAAATTATGCTGAAAAGCATACTTCACAAGGCCCGCTGTGTTTCTGGCCCCTGTTTTCTGCAGAAGGTTTCGGCGATGGGCGTCTACAGTTCTCGAGCTGATATATAGCTTTTCAGCTATCTCCTGGTTGGTGTGCTCTTGAACAATCAGTTCGAGTACTTCAAGCTCCCTGTCTGTAATATGAATCGGATCAGGGCCGGTCGATTTTCCTTTCCCTTTCACCAGGTCCATCATAATGCTTTCTGTAGCTTCATCGCTAAAGTAGTGCTTGCCTTCCGTGATGGCATCAATCGCATCTTTCAGCTCTTTTCTACCTGCACTCTTCATAATATAACCGGAGGCTCCGGCCTGGATCATCTGACGGATATGGAGGTCGTCATTACTCATCGTAAGGGCGAGTACTTTTACATCAGGATATTTCTCTTTAATTTTTTTTGTGGCAGTTATACCGTCCATAATAGGCATATTAATATCCATCACAACGATGTCTACAATCTGATCTTTTAATATTTCCAAAGCTTTCTCACCATTTTCAGCCTCATCAACAACATCGATGCCGGCCTGAGGTTCAAGCATGAGTTTTATGCCGTCCCGAACAATTTTATGATCGTCAGCCAGCAGTATTTTTACATTTGCCATATTTTTACTCCATATTTATTGGAACTACCACAGATACAATGGTACCTCTACCTAAGTTACTAATAATATCCAAATTTGCCGACATTGCACCAACTCTGGTTTTCATACTACGCAGCCCCAGTCCGTCCCCCTCTTTTTCCTCAACATTAAAACCTATACCATCATCTTCGATAGTAAGTAGTATTTCCCCCATAGAGTAGATCAACTGTACATTAACCGTTTCCGGATCACCATGACGCAACGCGTTATTTAGTGCCTCCTGGGTAATTCTGTACAGGTTAATCTGTACATTCTCAGGAAGTTCTACATTGTCTAAATTGTGATAAAGATAAAATATTATTTTTGTCGATTTCTTTAACTGATTGATTAATGACTCAATAGCAAGCTCGAGTCCATAATCCTGTATTGCTTTTGGCAGAAGATTTTGAGAAATACTGCGCGTTTCAGAAATCGCATGATTTAAAAGCTGCAGACCATTTTTAAAGGTATCGGATAGTTTAACCGGTAGCTTATCCGCATCTTCATAAACTGATTTCAGGTTCATATTAGCAGCAGATAAATACTGTCCCAATCCGTCGTGGAGCTCTTTCGCTATTCGCATTCTTTCACGCTCTTCACCCTCAATAATTGCACTGATGGCGTGCTCTTCTGCTTTACGCTGTTCGGTGATATCATTGACAATCACAAGCCGCTGATGCTTTCCTTCATAATAAATATCAGAAGCTGAAATCATAACCTTAAGCTTCTCACCGGATTTTGTGTAGTGGGTCCACTCTTCAAAAAATGATGGGCCTTCCATCCTGTTTTTTTCTGTGGCTTTTCGAACTTTTTGAATATCCTCTTCGGGTCTTATATCGAGAATCGTTATTTTTTTAAATTCTCCACGGCTGTATCCATATTTTTGAATGGCTGCGTCGTTCACCTCGGAGTAATAAAACGTGTCCGGATCATAAATCCACATCGGAATTGGATTTTGCTGAAACAGCAGACGATACTGCTCTTCAGATTCTTTTAGTTGCTGCTCGGCTTCTTTTCTTTCTGTGATATCATTTGCGATCACTAAACGATGAATTTTGTTCTCATAAAATATTTCAGACCCTGATAGCTCTACAATAAGTTTTTGCCCCTCTTTTGTTTCCTGAATCCATGTATCGAAACCTGTGCTTTTATGCTGTAGGCTTCGTTTGATCTCGTCTTCAATTTTCTTGAGATCCTCTTTACGGTGGAGTTCATAAATCTTTAAACTCTTGAATTCTACCTCGCTGTATCCAAACTTCGAAATTGCGGCCCGGTTTACGGTTACAATTTGTAGCGTTTGAGGGTCATATATCCACATTGGAATTGGGCTTCGTTCAAAGAGAAGCCTGTACTGTTCTTCTGATTTTTGAAGTTCCCTTTTCGCAACTTCATCAGCGGTAATATCCGAAATTGTACCCACCAGATGTGCTGTCTGAGATCCATCTCCGCGAATAAAATATCCCTTATCGGAAACAAATCTGTACTCTCCGGAACCGTCCAGTATCCTGTATGTACCCGCCCAAAACTCTTCTCCACTTTCCATAGCTCGCAGTATACTTTTTGTGGTTGAACGAACATCATCCGGATGCACTTTTGACTCCCACCAATCTATATTCTCTTCTACCTCCATTTTTTGATAGCCAAATCGAGACATCCATCCCTCGCTCCACCAAACATCTCCTGTATCAAAATTATGATCATATAAAACATCATTTGATGAACGGGCGATCAGTTCAAAACGATTTCGCTCCTCTTTAAGCATCTCCTGGTACTCCTGGACCGGGGTAATATCTACCATTGCACCAATAATTCGCTGAAGGGTTCCGTCTTCATCCCGAATGAGAACCGCTGAGTCTTTTACAGTGCGAATATTCCCATCCGCAGCAATAAATCTATACTCACCTTCCCACTCGGTAGAGCCATCTCTTTCTGCTTTGCGCAGACTTCCCAACACCCGACCCCGATCCTCTTCGATCATATGCTTATGCCAGAAATCCGTGAATCCCTGATAGTCCTCTTTCCGGTAGCCCATTACAGTCTCTATCCCCTCCCCCCACCAAACCGTATTAGTTTCAGGATTCCACTCCCAAACAACATCTGAAACATTATTTGCAGCCATTTCAAATCGTTGGCGTTCGGAGGCCAATTGCTCCTGAATTTGTTTTAGCTCACTTATATCCTGTACCGTGGTTACACGATATGGTTCAGACATTCCTTCATCGTCTACAAGAGACATATTAATTAAGGCCGTGAATGTTGTTCCATTTTTTTTAAGTAACTCCACTTCAAATGATGCCGATTTTTTCTCTTGAAGAACCTCCTGCTTGCTCTTAAAGATTTTGAAATTTTCCTCGTCGTATATGCTTTCGACCAACATCCCGGTCATTTCTGTAATATTATAGCCAAAAAGGTCTGAGAAAGCCCGGTTCACTCTCTTAACAACATTTGTCTTGTGGGCAGAAACAGCCAATGCCGTGTTCGACTTCCGAAACACATTTGCAAGTAACTGGTTCTCCTTCTCATACTCTACTCTCTCGGTAATGTCTATATGAGTTCCCACTAAACGAGTTGGATTCCCCTCTTCATCCCATTCTACGGTTTTTCCCCTGTCCAGAATCCAGACCCAATGACCCTCTTTATGCTTCATGCGAATTTCGCACTCATATGTTGCAGCATTTCCACTAAAGTACTCCTCGACAGCATTCTCAAACACCTCATGATCATCGGGGTGCAGCAGCTCATTCCAGGTTTTTATACTTACCGGCTCTAGTTCTTCAAGAGTATAACCAGCCAGGTTGGCCCATACTTCATCAAATTTTGTCACACCGGTTTGCGGATGCCACTCCCATAGCCCTACATTTGCACTTGTTGTAGTTAGATGCAGTCGCTCTTCGTTCTCTCGAAGCTGTTCCTCCATTTGCTTCCTTTCGGTAATATCAAATCCGATTCCAAGAGATTTATTTTCGCTGATCGTAACGTTAATCCAGGTTGTAGAGATAATCTCACCACTTTTTGTAACGAGATCAAAATCTACCCAGCTCCCGTCAGACTTCGCAATGTGCTGTTTAGCTCTTTCGAAATCTTTCTCCTGCGTAATAAACTTTAAAATATTTTTTTCTTTTGCAGTTTCTTTAGAGTACCCAAACTTCTCAGCGAAATATTTATTTATCTGACCAATTGAAGCATCCCTGTCATGAAGGTTGATAAAAACGGGCATGTTATCAAAGATCACCTCCAGTTCTTTTCTCTCTTTCTTGATCTGTTCTTCCAGCATTTTCTGCTCAGTTATATCGTACCCCACTCCAACAAAAGTGCTGTCACTGAGTACTATATTTGTCCACATTTGGTAGCGCTCTTCACCGTCCTTTGTAGTAACGCGGTACTGCATCCAGCCTTTGTCGAGGCTCATTATATCATCGAGCACCTCAGCTCGATATTCAGGGTCCGGATAAGATAACTCTAAAAGCGAGTTTTCCTGGATATCATCTCTCGTCCATCCAAGCACCTGCTCGTGATACTTATTCATGGTTATAAAGTTCTGATCTTCATCGTAGACATTGATCAGCACCGGAATTCGCTCAAACAACTTTTGAAGTCTCTCCTTTTCTCTATCCAATTCCAGTTCAAGTTCCTTACTCTCGGTAATGTCAATGGTTACACCTGTTACACGATCAACTGTTTCATCTGTTCGAAATGCTTCTCCGCGCGTCCAAAGCCATCTAACCTCCCCACCTTGTAAAACAACTCTGTACTTAGCGTTAAAATCAGTTGCGTTTTCAAGTAAATAATCCACCTCTTTCTTGAACTGCTCCAGATCATCCGGATGAATTTTATCGTATACCATTTGAAGTGTTATATTTGCATCCTTAGAATATCCAAAAAGTGAGTGGTGATTTGTTGAAGTTTTATATTGATCAGCTTCTACAAAATACTCCCAGGTGGCCATCCTGGCAGAATTCAGAGCCAGGTTCAGGCTTCTGTCCATCTGTTCCAGCTCAGCCTGATTTTTAGTAACAAACTTTTCGTAACTCTTCATCATAAAAAAGAGTCCTAAAGCTGTAATCGTTATATAAAAAAGCCCCTTGGCTGTTTGTAGTGCCGTCAACATTGAAGCATCATCAACAAACCACTCTATAAAAGTGTCGGTTGTGGTAATCCAAACCACTGCAAACAGAAAATAGATAAGCGTAATACGCAGAGGGGTAAATTTCATAGACGATGTAGTTCGGTTTTCATCACTTTACCAAATTGAAAACTGGCTGTCAAGCTGTTGAATTAAATAGGGGTAAGCAGACAAAACTCTATACCTGATGCATTACCATTTCCCTTTCCGGACGGGATAACTTCCTAAAACCTTCAGATATTGTGCTTTTTTTCCAAGTTTTTTAAGAGCTTCCGCCAGCCGGGGTTCCTCTTTATTGCCGGCCAAATCAAGATAAAAAAGTGATTGCCAGGGGTGCCCTAATCTCGGTCTCGACTCCAGCTTTGTCATATTTATTCCCGAATCTCCCAAAATATTGAGGCATTTTAGCAGTGCTCCTTTTTCATCCACCGTGGCAAAGATGAGCGACGTTTTACAATCTAATTGAGGATCGCATGTAATCGCATCCCGGCTCACCACCACAAATCGGGTGAAGTTCTCTTTCTGATTAGCCATATCGCGATGAATAATCTTCAGCCCATAAATCTCAGCAGCATAGGATCCTGCAATAGCCGCCTGAGACAAATCGGCATCGTCACGAACTTTTCTCGCAGCCATGGCCGTATCAAAATAAGATTCTACGTGGCAGCGGGATAAGCCGGCCAGAAATTTACTGCACTGCGCAATTGCCTGTGGATGTGATAGAATTCTTCTGATGTTTGACAGCTCAACATGTTCGGGAGCCATCAAACAGTGATTTACCTGCAATACCTCTTCTCCAATGATAAAGAGCTCTTTTTCAGCCAATAAGTCGTATGTATCATTTATCGAACCGGCTGTAGTGTTCTCAATCGGCAGAAATGCAACATCTGCCAGCCCATCTTCTACAGCTCCTGCTGCCTCATCAAATCTTTTATAGCCAATACACTCCACATTGCTGTATCTCGGCTCAAAATGTCTCATTGCAGCTTGATGGCTATAGGCGCCGTCCGTGCCCTGGTACGCCACTTTAATATGCTGATCCTCAGCCTTCTCATTCTGATGATCTACCAGTGCATGGGTCTGATATCGAACCGAATATTGAATAATCTCCCGATACATCTGCTCCAAAAAGTACGGGTCCACCCCCTCTTCTGCCGCAATCTGCTTTAGTTTTTCGATCAGCTTCTCTTCGCGATCGGGATCGCGTACTTCCGTAGCCGAAGAAAGCTTATCGGACAACACTTTTTTTACAATACGCTGACGTTCGCCAAGTGATTTAACGATCGTCTCGTCAATTTGATCAATTTTCTGCCGAATCTCTTCGAGTGTTTTATCCGCCATTTGTTATCGAATCGTTTGTTTCAAAATCTCAACTCGTTTCAATATTTTTTCCCGATCCATTTTCCTGAAGCGTTCCGGCAACAGTGCCTTTGATGTACACTCTATTACCGCAACCAAAGTCTGAAGTTCCACCTCTTCGGGATAGGTAGGCGGGATAAAATCATCAAATACCTCTTCCAGAAGATCCGGTGTTACTTCATTTTTACCCTGCGATGCCGCCCGGAACTTTGCCCGGGTTAAGGCAGCCTCCATATCGGCTCCGGAGTAGATGGTTTTCTCTTTTCTAACCGCTTTGGGCACATATTCCTCCGACAGTTTCAGATTCGTTTTTCTCTTCATCACTTCAAAAAGCTCACTCCTCTCCTCAACAGTTTCAGGCGGGAAAAGCGCAATATGCTCCTCAGCGCGGCCTTGTCTTTTCAGGTCAATCGGCATCAGATCGGGCCTGGCTGTCATTAAAAACCATAAAATGCGTCCGCGATTACTGGTATCGCTCATTGCCGTTGCAATTTGGGAGAACACTCTGCTCGAGACACCACTGTCTCCCGACGCTGACCGGTCACCGAGGTAGGCATCTGCCTCGTCAATCATTACTGCCACAGGTGACATCGCCTTTAAAAGCGTTAGTATTTTTTCCAGATTTCCTTCTGTAACACCCTGCCATTGGCTTCTGAAATTTTTCAGCTTCACCATTGGCACTCCAATTTCACCGGCAAATGATGTTACAAGAAATGTTTTACCGGTTCCCACCGGACCGCATACCAGGTAGCCCATCGGCAACACGTCCCGCCTTCCCTGTTTCAGTGCCTCAACGGCATTCCGAAGATGTTTTTTTACGTTCACATGTCCGGCTACGGCATCCAGTGAACTCTTTGAAGGAATGAACTCAATCAAGCCGTATGCTTCCGATTCAATCAGCTCTTTCTTAATTTCCGTGAGGGATTCAAATGTAATCACTTCACTGTTTTCTACCGCATTGGAGAGAATTGATTTAAGTTTCAGATAGCCCAGGCCGGCCGTCATCTGAGCAACTAGCGGTTTTGAAACTTTCGAAATCTTTTTGAACTCATCCTTCTCTATTTGATTTTCCAGATAGCTCAATCTCTCGCTCTCCTCCGGGAGATTTATTCGCACGCTTGATGTATACGGGTTTTGAACCAGTGATGGATTGAGATCGGTTGCGTTTTCCGTCAGCAGCACGGTCGTGAAGTCGGATGCCAGAAAGAGCGGATCGTGTGCCCACTTCATCAGATAAACAAGGGCATTTCGATCTTCCGTGCCGGTACTCCCGGCCTCGTTCGCGGGAATTATTGTTTCCGCGTAATCAACGATAAGGGCAACGCTTTTCTTCTGATCCAGTCGGATTCGGAAATACTGCTCTAATACAGAAAAAGCACCTACCGGATCCTTTGGGAGTTTTTTAGAGTACTCTGTACCTGCTA
The DNA here is from genome assembly GCF_041686455.1 of Rhodohalobacter sp. Classification (NCBI taxonomy): domain Bacteria; kingdom Pseudomonadati; phylum Balneolota; class Balneolia; order Balneolales; family Balneolaceae; genus Rhodohalobacter; species Rhodohalobacter sp. The sequence continues at coordinate 20,354 of NZ_JAWLDW010000011.1, read as the reverse complement.
TCGAATCACGGCCGGAAAGAGCCAGGTTAAAATCTTTTTGCGATTCCTGGTCTCGAAAATAGATCCCGGATGACCGGTCATAAAAAATGACAATGTCGCGGGCCCCAAAAAAATCCTCAGCCAGAAACGTTTTCAGCCGCATGAATTTTTTTTCAGAATTTCCAACCGATACAAGGTCGTGAACGTTACCGTGAAGAATAAACTGATTGAGCGTTCGGCTTAAATATTTTTTAGCCAGAAACTGAGCCCACTGTGGATATTGGGAAAGCATAAGGTTTGTTTTTTTAGTAGTGCTGAATAATTCACAATTAGAACTGTAATTACCGGCTGAACTGAAGTTCCCCCTTCGAAGGGGGTGCAAGGGGATGGCAATCAATCCAGTGTTCAATGACTCTGGATACATTTTCTAAATCATTGAATATATCTTCATCCCAAAATCTTAATATGGTAAACCCATATTTTTCTAATTCTTTTTGTCGCAACTCATCTTTATACCATTGATGTTCATGTTCATGGCTTTCCCCATCTACTTCTATTATTAATCGCAACTCTTTGCACATGAAATCCGCAATGTAGTTTAATACAGGTCTTTGTCTCAGGAATTGATATCCCTTCATTTGCTTTGCTCTTAACAATTTTACCCAAAGTCTAATCTCAGCGGGTGTGGAATCATTACGTAGTTTTCTGGCGATCTCTTTAAGATCTTTATTATAGCCTAAATGGTTAAAATATTTTGCCATAATTCATTTGTTAAGAGCCATCCCCCTTAATCCCCCTTCGAAGGGGGAGCGCAAATTTAATTTTTACTGATGCTGAATTAAATTCATGGCCGGAGTTAAGCTTTCTACTCAGAAGACCCGTAAATAAGT
>NZ_JAWLDW010000011.1:18026-19385 GCF_041686455.1 Rhodohalobacter sp. | reverse complement strand
TCCCCCTTCGAAGGGGGAGCGCAAATTTAATTTTTACTGATGCTGAATTAAATTCATGGCCGGAGTTAAGCTTTCTACTCAGAAGACCCGTAAATAAGTTTCACGGTTTCAATTCGGTTTGGTGTTGCCTTACTGATAATAAACTTATTCTCCTGTATTTGAATCTCCTCGTTCACTTTGGGAATTCTGCCGATATGACTAATGATATATCCTGCTAAAGTCTCAAACTCATCCCCTGAATCCTGAAGTTCAATTTCCGGATATTTCTCCTCCAGTTCATCAAGTTCAACATTACCTGATATCACATAGGTATGGTGCGATATTTTCTTAATCACTTCATCCGTTTTATCGTACTCATCCTGAATATCACCGACAACTTCCTCGATCAAATCTTCTATGGTAACCATACCGGCTGTTCCGCCATATTCATCAATAACAATAGCTACAGATATATTGCTCTGGCGAAACTCCTGCAGTAAATCTTTCGATTTTTTACTGGATGGAATCAATTTGACCGGCCTCAGGATGTCTCCGATATTTTCCGGGTTGCTAAACAGGTCATACGCAAAGACAACCCCGATGATATCATCAATATTATCCTGGTAAACCGGGATTTTTGAGTATCCGGAAGTGATAAAAAGATTTTTCAGCTCGTCGAGAGGAGAGTTTCTGTCAGTCGCAACAATCTCCGTTCTGGGCACCATTGTATCCCGTACCCTTTTATTCGAGAGCTCCAGTACATTATGTAGAATTTCGGAATCGTCCTGATCGATATCGTCACTTCCGCCGCTATCGCGAAGTTCCTTAAATATCATCTCTACATCCTGCCGGCGAAAAACCTTATCGCTGCGCTCATTTCCTACTTTGAACCATCTCACCAAGATTGCCGAGCTTGCATTGGAAATAGAAATAAGCGGGCGAAATATAAAGTTCATGACCCGCAGCGGAGTAGCTACAAATTTAACTAAAAAATCTGCCTGTATTCGAAATATGGCTTTGGCTAGGATCTCACCTATCAAAAGTATAATAAGAGAAGCGATCACCGTTTGAATAAACAGAACCATTGCCACAGAAGGATCAACCTCGAAAAGTGAATAGTAGATACGATTGACTGGTTCTACCAAAAAGATCGCCATCAACGTTGCATAGAGTACATTGACGATGTTATTACCCACGAGCGTAGTGGTGAGAAATATTTCCGGTTTTTCGCTAAAAAATGAAAGTGAACGGCCGGTTAGGGTATTCTTACGCGACTCAATTTCGAGCTTAAGGCGGTTTGCAGAGACAAACGCCATTTCAGAGCCTGAAAAGAATCCGCTGAGAAGAACAGTAATTGTAATAATGATAAATTCAGGCATT
>NZ_JAWLDW010000011.1:0-17926 GCF_041686455.1 Rhodohalobacter sp. | reverse complement strand
GGTTTGGAGCAATTTTCTACTGCAAAGAAAACTTTCTGTCCGTGAACAGACTGTTTTTCACCCTGTTTTTTATTCAGCGTATTCAGCTCTTTAATATCTGCGCCGGCCACAAAAGCTTTTTCACCGGCACCGGTTACTATCACTGCTCCAATATCGTCGTCTTTCTCAATGCTTTTAACAGCCTCTTCAAGCTCTTCCAGAACTGTATTGTTGAGAGCGTTTAATTTGTCAGGACGATTGATCGTCAGTACCGCGATTCCGTTTTCGTCAGTTTCAAGGAGTAACGTTTTAAATTCGTATGATTTCATGTCTTGGTTTTAACTTTTTGTTCTGTCTCTTTATGAAGTACTTCTGCCTCCTTTCTAAGCTCGGCAAGCTCCAATTCGTGATCCATATCTTCGAAACCTGGCATAAGGTCCTGATCAAGTTCTTCGATGATTTGGGTTGTCTCCTCCATTTCAGTAACCAAATGATCGAGCTGTAATCCAACATCTTCAGCATTCGGCATCGTCATCGACTGCTCGTAAATATAGCGAATTGCATCTTCAATCGTTTCCAAATGCGTTTCGCAAATCAGGTACTTCTCCTTGGCTACATCAAATTTTTTGAGGCGTTTCTTTAGTATCTGCAGACGTCTTTCCCGTGGCTTCTTCAGCTTTTCAGATTCCGTGGAGTCCATCTCTTCTTCCTGCTCAGTTACTTTTCTCCGGATCTCTTCCTCCACCTCCGAGTTCATATAAATCTGAAATCTCCGGTTCATCTCCAGAAGGGTCAGATACGTTGAGAGCAGATCATCCATCTTGTTGCGAATGTGATCCAGCATTCCCTGTGAACTGTAAGGCAGTGTTTCAAAGTTTTTACGAACCTCTTTGGTGATATGCTTTAGCACGAGGAACCGTTTTTGTGAACGTGCATCAAGACCATGAAACAGATTTTTATCTCCATTCACCTCGTGACGCTCTTTCTTCTTTTTCAAGCGAATATTTTTTCGAAAAGCGGGTAGATTTGGAACCACGCCCAGATAGATCAGTTCAGCACCAAATGTGAACGACAAAACCGTACTCGATATAGAAAATCCTTCACTAAACAGCAGTCCTGAGCCTGTTCCCACCAGTGCCAAAAATGTGCCGGCAAGCAGACAAATCAAATTGATAGGATGGAGGAATGCCTCTTTCGCAAAATTAATATGTTCTTCTTTCTCGTTACTCATCGTTTTTACCTGTATCTGCATCCATTGACTCATCGGCTTCGAGGTCGGATTTTTTTCCAATCGTTTTATCCACATTTAAGCCGTTAGCCTGCTCTTCAATTTCGCTGTACAGCAAACCCATTTCCAATTTAATCTGACTCAGTGTTTCGCGGGCTTTCTCCTTTTTCATCTGCTCATCCAGTTCGGCCTCATCAAGCTGATCATCCATCAAATGATCCATGGCTACATCCAGCCGGGCCTCCAGCCCTACCATTTTAGTGCGAACTTTGCCCAGGAATTCGTCAACCGAAGTCAGCAGCTCATCCGCATTCATTTTCTGAAGGGCATCATTGACGTTTTTTACATACTCTGATCGCCGGACTTTCTCTTTTGCCTCATGAATTTTACGGTAATGCTCCTTGTACTCCTCTTTGAGCCTTTCTCGTTCTTTTTCACTGTCTGATGCCATAGCGTTCACCTTACATCCAAACTTTTACGATTTGGCCCGGTCGCGACCTACAGTTTTGCCGGAATCGGTTGAAGTTTTTTCTGACTCTTCAACATCGATTTTTTTCTCTTTCTCCTTCTCTTTCTCTTCAGTTTTTGGAGATTTTCCCATCTCCTGCTTAAACTGATTGACCAACTCCTGAGCGCGTAATTTTTCTGCATTCGCCTCAATTTCCATGGTCTCCGTATCAACGCTTTCCAGGGCAATTTCCATCCTGGCTTCATTGCGGGCTGTATTTTCATTCAGACGGCTCAACATTTCATTATGTGTCTGATCCAGTCCGCCGGTTTCGAAAGATTCCAATGCATCGGCAACACGGCCCTGCCACTCTGCACGTTCACTCGCACGCAATGCCTCGCGCGCTTCCTTGATTTTTTTATCTTTTTCGCGCATAAACGCTTTCTTTACTTTCAGAGCTTTTTCATACGCCTGATCTGCAAATTTGAGCTGTTCTCTAGAATGCTCCAGGTTTTCACGAGCCTTTTCAAGCTGAAGCGCATAACCCTCAGCAAGATCATCGCGGTCGGCATTTATTGCAGATTTGATTTTTGAAGTAACCTCACTGATCTGCTTTTCATACCGGTCCACCTCTTTTTTGAGCATAACGGCGTTTGCCTTTACGGTGGCAATATTCTCGTTCATTTGCGGAATCTGATCATTCAATTCTCTGATATTCTGCTCAAGAATCAGTTTTGGATCTTCCATTGAACTTACAAATCCGCCAAACATTGACTTTATGGCACGTATAAATCGTTGAAACATGGTATTTGGGTTATTTTAAAAGACTGTATCGATTGTTTTTATAAATGTACTCTTTTTTCAGAGTTGAACAACGTTTATCCATCATAATCATGAATTCCATCCTTATCAACTCGATGTGTTATTTTGCGCAAAGATTTAGGCTCACGATCATTAATTGTTATGGCATCGAGTATTCCCTTTTTAGCACTATCTAACATTTCTTCCTTGTTCGTGTGAAGCGTGGCAATTGTTTCACCCTTTTCCACTCGATCTCCAATTTTTTTATGCAGAACAAATCCTGCCTGCGGATCAACATCGTCATCTTTGGCGCGTCTTCCGGCACCCAGCTCAACCGAGACCATACCCATCGCAAAGGCATCCATTTCCGTCACATATCCGCTTTGGTCTGATTTTACATCCTCAACCGCATCCGCATCGGGGTAAGTATCCGGATTTTTTACAACGGCGGAATCCCCGCCCTGCTCCTCTACTATATCAATCCACTTTTGAAGTGCGGTGCCGTCATCTATAGCTTTCTTACTCATTTCAATTCCATCTTCAACAGAGGAAGCCTTCTTCCCGAGATAGATCATGGTTCCCGCCAGCAGATGAGTAATCTCCATCACATCTTCCGGCCCGTTGCCGTTCAGGCAGTCAATCGACTCCCTTACTTCCAGCCAGTTTCCAACCGTATAGCCCAATGGCTGCTCCATATTGGTCAGATAGGCAATGGTCTGCTTTCCAAACTCCTCCCCGATTCCTACCAGCGTTTTGGCCAGTTCAGCGGCATCTTCACGCTTTTTCATGAAGGCGCCGGAACCAAACTTCACATCAAGTACCAATGCATCAATTCCCTCGGCTAACTTTTTACTCATTATGCTTCCTGCAATCAACGGTATAGACTCCACCGTTGCGGTTACATCGCGCAGTGCATAAAGGCGTTTATCGGCCGGAGCTATTTCTTCGGTTTGACCAACCAAAACAATGTTCTGCTTTTTTAAAATCTCTTTATAGCGTTCTAAATCCACATCTACTGTGAATCCCGGAATAGACTCAAGCTTGTCTAACGTGCCTCCGGTATGGCCTAATCCCCGGCCTGATATCATCGGAACGGGAACTCCGCACGAAGCCACAATAGGTGCCAGAATCAGTGAAAGCTTATCTCCCACACCGCCGGTTGAGTGCTTATCCACTTTCAGTCCCGGTGTTTCGCTCAAATCCACAACAATGCCGCTATGGAGCATGGATCGAGTCAAATAGGCTGCTTCTTCTGTATTTAACCCATTTAAAAAAGACGCCATCAGAAAAGAGCTCATTTGGTAATCAGGTACTTTATCATCTGTGTAAGCACGAATCAAATAGGAGATCTCATCTTCTGTAAGTGCTTTTCCGTCTCTTTTCTTCCGGATAAGAGTAACAATATTGTACGATTGGTCAGGCATAAAGTAGATAAACTTAACTTATGTATAATTTTTAAAACGCCGTTAATTTGTAAGCTGTTTCAATATACATAATTTGATACTTCAATCATTCTAAACCTAACAAACACAGCGAATGTCATTACGCATCGCCGCCGATCAATATTTGCAAAATATAGATGAATTCCTTCCCGGAGGTGTAGATTTATTCCGGTTTGACCCATCCGGCGGCCTACCCAAAAATATAACAAATTACGACGCTCTTTTGATTCGTACGGTAACGCCGATCAATCCGCAAACTCTCCCGGAAACCGGTAACCTGAAATTTATAGGAACCGCAACTGCCGGAACGGATCATGTAGACCAAACCTATCTTGAAGAAAAAGGAATTCAATTCTCACAGTCGGAAGGGTGTAATGCCAATGCTGTTGCCGAATATATCATCACTGTGCTTTATCACTGGGCAAAAAAGCAAAACATTGATCTTAAAAAGAAAACAGTTGGCATTGTGGGGTGCGGACACACAGGCAGTGCGGTTATAAGACTGCTGAAGCGTTTAGACGTCAACTATATTGCCTATGACCCGCCTAAGGAAATTCGTGAAAATGATTTTGTGTCGGCTTCAGAATCTGAGTTGGTCCATGCCGATATACTCACATTTCATACTCCTCTCTCCGAATCCGGGGCGTACCCGACAAAACACCTGGGCGGGAATGATTGGCTCTCACGGGGATTTGACCTGATTGTAAATGCATCGAGAGGCGGGGTTGTAGATGAGAATGCTCTCCTGAAACTTCATCAAAAAGGCAAGATTGGAAACTATATTCTTGATGTTTGGGAAGGTGAGCCAAATTTTTCGGACAGAGTTGCAAAACACGCATTTATCGCAACTCCCCACATTGCCGGATATTCAACAGAAGCCAAATTCAAAGCCTCTGAAACTGTTGTAAAGCGATTGCTCAGCTTTTTTAGCCTGGAGCCGAAAGGTGAACCTAAACCGGCCCCGTTCAATCCTAATGATTTCAAGTTCCACCCTGAAACTTCGTTTGCAGATTTGTTGTGGCAAAACAACCAGATTCACTACTACGATTCGGAGCTGAGAAAACTGATCGGTTTTCCATCAAAAAAGAAAACGGAAGCATTTGCAAAACTTCGTTCAGAAACAAAACTCAGACACGAATTTAAGGCTATGACCAACATGCTGGATTCTGCCAAGGTGCCGAAAGAATTCCGGGTTTTCCATTAAAAGAAAATCCAGAAAAGCATCAGCACGATAAATAGCCAAACTGCAATTTTGAGAGAGAGGGGCTGTTTTGGAAATTCATATCCACAAATTGGACACACATCAGCATCTTTATCAATCTCCATCGCACAGCCGGGACACTCTTTAGTTTTCATGAAAGATCATTGTAAAAAGGCTCGAATTTTTTCTCTAACAAATTTCCTCTATTCTCGTAAGAAATTTTAAACCATGAATAAAATACAAAAAGATATGGCAGGACAAGGATCAGGCGGAAACGTAATAGCCGCACTTGCAAGTTTGTTTATACCCGGGCTCGGACAACTTTTACAGGGAAGGCTTTTCATGTCTATTTTTATGTTTATTTTGGCCGTAGTACTTTGGGCGAGCGCATTGGGATGGATTATTCACCTTTGGTCTACTCTTAATGCGGCAAAGTTCAGCCCATAATGACCGGCAACAGGGTAGAGCAAATCGATCAGCTATCTATTGTTATCTTTCTAACTATGTACATGAATAGAATTCGAGCTTAAAGCCGTAAATTTGTATTTTTAGTTCCTGTTTACACAAAGATCGACTCTAATCGTTTTATATGAATTTACGCGTACTTCGCATTATCGCCTTCATCGCGATACCTCTTTTTATACTCTCAATATCCTCAAGCTACATTTTTGAGTGGCTGTGGCTCAGTGAAATGGGATATTCCCAAATTTTCTGGACACTGAGGGGAACTCAGGTCATTCTCACGCTGCTGGCATTTTTGATTGCAGCACTGTTTTTTGTACCCAATTTTAGATTCCTGGCCGAACAGTTAAAACACGCCAACCTGAACAGTTCTCCCCTGCAGGGATCAAACATCAACCTTAATACCGATTTTGCAAGCAAACGTATAAAGCAGTTTTTTACGCTTGGCGGGTTGATCATGGCTCTCATTTTTGCACTCAGTTTCTATGTCCGATGGGATGAATCTCTGCGGTTTATAAGCAGCCTACCTTTTGGTGAGACCGACCCAATGTTTGGCCGGGATATTGGATTTTTTCTATTTGAGCTACCTTTTCTGGAACTCTTACAATCATCCCTAACCTCTATCGTATTCATTACACTGGTCATCATCACCCTATCTTATGTTTTTACCGGATTGCTGATGATTCGCTCTTTTACAGAGTTTAATGCTGGTGAAAAAGTGCTCAAACACATCAAATTAAATGCAGTTATCTGGCTTGGGCTTCTTGCATGGGGTTTATTCCTGGCTCGCTATAATCTTGTTTTTAAAGCTGATGGAATTGTTTTTGGTGCAGGCTATACAGACGTGATGTACCAGCTCCCTGCCATTTGGATCATGTTTATTATGACCTCCGCTTTAGCACTGTTGATTCTGGCCAGCCGTTGGGTTAATACGGGAAAAGCAGTGCCCGGACTCGCAATTTTAACCGTTTTAGTGATGATACTGGGCCGCGGAGTTCTGCCCGGCGTAGTTCAACAATTTAACGTTGAGCCAAACGAGCTGGAGCTGGAATCGCCATACCTCGAGCGCAACATTGAAATGACCCGTTTGGCTTACAATCTGCACAATGTGCGGGAGGTCGAATATGAGGCAGATGACACACTCACGGTTTCAGATATCGCCGACAACCGGGATGCAATTGATAACATCAGGCTTTGGGACTCGCGCCTGTTAATTAATACGTATAAGCAGCTACAGGAGATCCGTTCTTACTACGAATTTTACTCGGTCGACAACGATCGCTACATGGTTGATGGTAATGTTATCCAAATGATGCTTTCTGCCCGGGAAATTGCCAGGACGCTTCCAAGCCAATCCGATACCTGGGTGAATCGTCACCTTCAGTATACACACGGCTACGGTTTGGTTATGAGTCCGGTTACCGAAACAAATCGTCAGGGCGAACCCCGGTTGAGCATTCGAAATCTCCCCCCTTCTTGGGACAGTGATGATTTGCGGGTAGATAACGCTGCCATTTACTATGGAGAAAACAGTACAGGATATTACGTCGTAAATACAGGTGTGGAGGAACTCCACTACCCGGAAGGCGATGCTAACGTCTATACAAACTATAGCGGTCAAGGTGGAATTCAGTTTAACAATATCTTCAGAAAGCTGCTTTTTGCATGGGAGCTTGGAGACATAAACATTCTTCTTACCGACTATATTCACGACGAAAGCCGGCTCCAAAGATGGAGAAGTGTCCAGGAGCGAATCCGAAAAATCACTCCGTTTCTTCAGCTCGATCAAGACCCTTACCTCGTACTGAATAACGGGCGTCTGTTTTGGATACAGGATGCATATACTACATCCTCCCATTTTCCATATTCGCAGCGATATCAAAACGGATTCAACTATATCCGAAATTCCGTTAAAATTGTTGTAGACGCCTATGAGGGAACCGTGGATTATTTCATCATTGATGAGGAAGACCCGGTACTGGATGTTTATGATTCCATTTTTCCAGGGGTATTCAAGTCAATGGACGAACTGCCCGATGGTATAGAAAGCCAGTTCCGATATCCGCAGGATCTCTTTGAAGTTCAAATTGAAAAATTCTCGAGATATCACATGGTAACACCTCAGGTCTTTTACAATCAGGAAGATTTATGGACACGTCCCAACGAGAAGTATGGCGGCCGACAATTGCTGATGGACCCCTATTACGTACTGGCGCGTCTGCCGGGAGAAGAGACGCTTGAGTTTATGCTTATCAGTCCGCTTACACCCGAAAACAGAGACAACATGATTTCGTGGATGGCAGCCAAATCAGATCCCGGAAACTATGGCAACTTGGTTGTCTATAAATTACCTAAGGAGCGATTGATCTACGGGCCGGCCCAGATTGAGGCACGCATTGACCAGGATCCTGAAATTTCACGCCAGATTGCTCTTTGGGATCAGCGTGGCTCCAGTGTTATTCGCGGTAACTTAATGGTTATCCCCGTAGAAAATTCTTTCCTTTACGTTGAACCGGTGTTCCTGCTGGCTGAAGGAGTTGATATTCCTCAGCTGCAGCGGGTAATTGTTGCAATCGGAGACGCCATCTCCATGCAGCCATCACTGGATCAGGCTCTTTTTGAACTCTTTGGAGAAGAAGCAGCGGCAATCGTTGATGAAACTAAGCTCGTCAGAGATGGCTCTGTACCGGTTGAAGCGCTGCCCGAGGGAGCTGCTATCGACAGGCAAGCACTCGACGAAATCCAGTCCATATGGGAAGATCTGAAATCGGCCCTGGAAGACGGGAATTGGGCCCGTTACGGTGAACTCCTGAACGATCTGGAAGAGAAAATCAACGATCTATAGGAAAGATGCCCACAGCACAAGGCATCATAAAATCAGTTTCTGAAAAAATCATAATAACATTTAACTCTATTATTTAATCGTATGAACGATACACGTGTCGTTATAACCGGTCTTGGAGCCCTCACCCCATTAGGAAACACTGTTTCCGAATTTTGGGAAAACGCCGTAAATGGAAAGAGCGGAGCTGCTCCAATCACCAAATTTAATCCCGAAAAATTTCCGACCCACTTTGCCTGCGAGGTGAAAGATTTTGACCCTAAAAGCAAGCTGGACAGAAACGAAATCAAACGGTCTGATCTGTTTACACAGTACGGACTCTACGCTTCGGCCGAGGCCATTGAAGACTCCGGTCTCGATCTGGATAAAGAGTCTCCTTTTGATATGGGCGTGATTTGGGGAACCGGTCAGGGAGGTATGGGAACCTTTGAAGAGGAGATGAAAAACTATGTGAAGAACGACTTCACCCCACGTTTCAGCCCATTTTTTGTCCCTCGCCTGATTCCAAATATGGCTTCCGGCCTGATTTCCATGAAATTTGGATTGATGGGTCCGAACTACACAACCATCTCGGCTTGTGCCAGCTCCAATACAGCTATCATGGATGCGTTTAACTACATTAAATTGGGTAAGGCAAAAGCATTTATTGCCGGTGGATCGGAAGCTCCTATTACAGAAGCCACCATTGGTGGATTTACTGCTATGAAAGCAATGAGTACCCGGAATGACTCACCTGAAACGGCTTCCCGGCCTTTTGATCCCAGCCGCGACGGATTTGTAATGGGTGAAGGCGCCTGCGCTCTCATCCTTGAAGAGTACGAACATGCCAAAGCCCGTGGTGCAAAAATTTATGCTGAGGTGTGTGGAGCGGCCATGACCGCAGATGCTTACCATCTCACAGCTACTCACCCCGAGGGATTGGGAGCACTGAGAGGAATGAAACTTGCCATGGAGGAAGCCGGAATGAACCCTGAAGATGTGGACTACATCAACACGCATACTACATCTACTCCGGTGGGAGACATCAGTGAAACAAAGGCTGTTTCTAAATTGTATGAGAACAGTAATGCAAAACCGGTAATCAGTGCAACAAAGTCGATGACCGGACACTTACTGGGAGCTGCGGGAGCTGCTGAAGCGGTTCTTTCTGTTTTGGCTGTAAAGCATGGTATTATACCGCCAACCATCAATACGGAAAGCATTGATCCCGACATCCCGAAAAACATAGACATCGTTGTTGGTGATGCGAGAGAAACAAAGGTCGATGTATCGATGAGTAATAATTTTGGTTTTGGCGGACACAACGCCATCACCATGTTCAAAAAGGCATAGCTTTTCTTATAAAGCGTGAATTTGATATAAGAAAGCTGATCACTGATTTGACAAATTCTCCCCTAATAAGGGGCTCCGAGCGTTAGCGACACGTGAAACGAAATTAAGAGGGGTGTCCAAAGGATTTTAATTATTTTTTGATGAACATCCCCCTCAATCCCCCCCTTTGTTAAGGGGGATTTTTTTAAGTTTGTAATTTAATAATCGAATTCAAGTTTTAAAGGGGTATCTGTCGCTGGCAGATATCCCTTTTTATTGTCTCTCTCTTTTTGACCGGAACGTATTTCGCTCAAATTACTGTTATAAAATTAGATAGAGAAAACGACAAATCACATAAAAGAGGATGCTATGGAACAGAAAGAAGCTTACAGGGAAAAATTTGAAGCCAAATTGGATGAGTGGAAAGCTGAGATTGATAAACTCAAAGCAAAAGCTAAACAGAAGCAACTGGACGCCGAAACGGATTATAAAGATGAGTTAGAAACAATTCGTAATAAGCGTGAGGAACTGACGGGCAAACTTCACAAATTGGAAGAAGCCGGAGATGACGCTTGGAAAGAGTTGAAAAGCGGTATTGAAAAATCGAGTCGTGAACTCCAAGAATCACTTGATAGCGCCATCAAAAAATTCTCCTAATACTTTTTAAATTCAAGCTGTCTTTCCATATTGGGAAGACAGCTTTTTTATTTAAATCCTATATCCCATGAGCGCTTCCCTCCAACTTGGCCGTTTTGCAGGAATTAAAGTTCAAATTCACTGGACCTTCTGGTTGCTGTTTCTCTTTATCGGTTTTATGGTTTTTGCCAACGAGGGTACTTTTTTGGACCTGGCCTGGAATTTTGTATTTATTATCGCCTTGTTTGTCTGTGTGGTGTTGCATGAATTTGGCCATGCTCTCGCTGCACGAAGGTATGGTGTGGGAACACGCAATATCACCCTGCTGCCCATTGGCGGTGTAGCCAATCTGAAAGAAATGCCGGAGAACCCCAAAGAGGAGTTTATTATTGCCATCGCCGGCCCATTGGTAAATGTTGTGATTGCTCTGCTGCTATGGTTTATCGTTCCGGTTGATCAATTTATGATCGATGATCCCGAAATGCTGGAAGAACAGCTAAGCGGTATCACTGCTAACAATTTCCTCTTCTATCTGCTTGCTGTTAATGTGGCCCTGGTTGTGTTCAACATGATACCCGCCTTTCCAATGGACGGCGGCCGGGTATTTCGGGCCATTCTTTCAACACGTATGAGCCGGGTTCAGGCGACCAAAGCGGCAACAGGGCTAGGCAAACTGCTCGCTCTTGTCTTTTTCCTTTTCGGACTCTTTTCAAATATCATTCTTGCAGTGATTGCCGTGTTCATCTATTTTGGCGCTCACTCTGAGAACATTGTTATCCAGCAGATCAGCCTGCTTGAGGGAAATGACATCGAAGACGCCATGATTACGGACTACACCACACTAAATCCCGGAGATCCCCTGCAAACAGCCATCGACCGGATTCTTGCCAGTACCGAGCAGGATTTTGTTGTAACAGATGGCGAAGAAGTTGTTGGAATTCTGTTTATGTCTGATCTTGCTCCCGCACTCCGCGAAAAAGGTAATGAGACCTTAGTCGCAGATGTGATGGAAAGAGATATTATCACTTTGAATGCAAAAGACCCGCTCCCATCCGCCTATCGGCAGCTGAAGCGAGGTAATAAAAATTTCTTCCCGATTATCGATGAAGGGAAAATTGTGGGCGTGCTTGACATGAACAACATCAACGAGTTTTTGACTTTTCGCGCCGCCCACGATTACTAAAACCCCCAATCTATTTCTCTTTCAACAGGTCACGGATTTCTGTAAGCAGTGTTTCTTCGGCTGACGGCTTCGGGGGTGCAGCAGGCTTCACTTCCTCTTTCTTCTTTATCCGTTCAAAGCTTTTAATCACCATAAAGATGGCAAACGCCACAATGGTGAAATTCACAATCTGCTGGATAAATACCCCGTAATTAATCGTAACGGCAGCGGCTTCTTCGGTGGTATCTTTTAGTGTAAACATAAACTCCGTAAAGTCTACTCCTCCCAGCAACAGCCCTATTGGCGGCATCAACACATCATTTACAAAAGACGTGACAATTCGGCCGAAAGCGGCACCGATTACAACGGCCACGGCCAAGTCGATCACATTTCCCCGCATGGCAAATTTTTTAAAGTCGGCTAATAAGCTCATAGATATAAGAATTTGTTAGGGTTCGATACATCACTTCATAAATATTCGATGATTTTTCCGTCATTTCCTATCGTTCTGAATTAAGTTTTTTATGCTGCCAACATCAGCTCCGGTTTACAAAATGTGTATTCCCTTTCACGCTTTCATGAATGGCAGCCCTGGCAACCGTATCGGGCCCATAACAGTTATTCAGACAGTCGGTAGCCCGGGTTAACCCTCTCAGTTCATCGTCCTCCTGAAAAAACAGCTCACCCTGCTCTGTCTGCTGCATTTCGATGGTATGCAATCCCACCCCCCTGATTTTGATATTTTTTTCCAGTGCGCTATTCACTATTCGCATCGCCTCAGTAAGACAAGCGTCCAGAACGTAGTCGTCCAGATTGGTAAATCCCGGCGCGGTAAAGGTAAACGAATGCCCTTCCCAATGCGCCTCCTGGTATCGGATATGACAGCCCCATCGCCTTGCTTTCCGTTGATAGCCTCTCATCCTGTAACAAACTTTCCGGATCGCTTTTATGATTTCTCCCTTCACTTCGACCGGATTATCCGTCCAGTCCGAAAACGTGTGCATGTAGCTTACTTCATCCGGTATGTGTACTTCGTTTGTGAGAACACGCGCTTTATCGCGCCCGGCTACGGTCTCCCAAAAAAGCTGGCCCTGCATCTCTCCAAACAGTTTCTGAAACGGCACTTTTCCCTGCTTAATCGCATCAGCAATTGTATGGATGTTATACTTTTTCAGGTGCTCATACCGTCTGCGGCCGATGCCCCAAACTTCATCAATCGGGAGGGGGTAAATATACTGGGCAGCGTCATCAGGTGTGAGAATCAGGGATAGCCCTTTCGGTTTCTGCAGGTCGGACGCCAGCTTCGAATAGGTTTTACTTGTTGCAATTCCTACCGAACAGACAAGACCGAGCCGGCGGTATATTTCGGCCTTCAGTTTTTGGGCAAAAGCTTCCAGCTGAGAGCGGGATTTTTTCAGCAAAAAGGTGATATCCATAAAATACTCATCCATCGAATATTTCTCCACATCCGGAGAGTAGGAGTCGAGAATCGATTTTAGTTGCCTGCTGATCGCTTTATATTTGTCATAGTCGATCTGCATAAACACTAAGTAGGGACAAATCTGAGACGCCTCAAATGCACTCATTGCCGTTTTGATACCGAGAGCGCGCGCTTCGTAACTGGCTGTTGCCACAATACCGCGCGCCACACCATTCGGTTTTCGCCACCCGCCCATGGCCACCGGCATTCCATACAAATTGTATGCCCGCTGTTCTACCTGTGCATAAAAACAGTTCATATCCAGATGGAGGTAGAGGCGCTTTTTTCGCGAAATGTGCTGATGCTCCTTTGCCACAGTGCTGTAGAGCGTAATACGATGCACGTCCTGTTCCAGATCGTAATTATTATACTCTTTTGGGTCCATACAGACAGTATAAAAAGTTTATTTACATATTTCACACATATATTTATAAATCATCTGTTTAAGTTAAATAGGATAAAAATTCTACCTACCTTTAGCATTCTGTTTAACATGAGTTCGATACGATGTTATTGAATTTTGCAGCACAGGAAGCTTATGTTGTTCAAAAAGATGAATTTGGTTTATGGGAGCTTTAATAATTAAAGTTTACTTAGTGAAACTTTGAGTCTTTGTGTCCTCGTGGCAATAAACTGCCGATCTTTGCCACGAAGACGCGAGGTCACAAAGCAACACGAAGTCGCCTTACTACAGTATTTATTATTAAACTAAATTATTTAGTGTGAACTGCTGGTAACAATACTTTTTTTGGACAGCCTCAGGCACTTTTTCCAAATTCTTATCCCGAATTCAAGTTATTTACTGAAACCTGACAAACTGATAACTGATTATGTGCGGACGCTACGTTTTAAAAACAACCCTGCAGGAACTGCAACAGAAGTACGGAGCTGTTCCAGAAGGTACATTTACGATAGAAGAGAACTATAATGTAGCACCGAGTCTGCGTATGCCGGTAATTGTTCAACAGGGAGCTCAGCGTAAAATTGATAAATACCGGTGGGGACTCATTCCATTCTGGGCAAAAGAGATCAATTCCGGCTACTCGATGATTAATGCCAGGGCTGAATCGCTGGAGCAGAAAAAGTCTTACGCGCGTCCGTTCAAGTCGAAACGCTGCGTGGTGCCGGTCTCCGGATTTTATGAATGGAAGAAATCCAACGGAGAAAAAATCCCGCACTACATCACTCAAAAAAGTTCAGTCCTGATGAATTTTGCCGGACTGTATGAGGAGTGGAAGCCTCAGAAAGAGGGCGAAGCTCCCATCAAAAGTTTTACGATTATCACCACAGACGCCAACGATCCTGTTTCTGAATTGCACGACCGGATGCCTGCCATGCTGCTGGATGAAGAGCTGGATATCTGGCTCGACCCAAACAATCAAGACACAAGCGCGCTAAAAGATCTGCTACGGCCATGGCCTAATGATGACATCTCTTTTTATCGGGTAGGCCGCGAGGTTAATAACGCCAGAAATTCGGGCAAAAAACTGATCGAGCCCTATCGGGATCTTTTTTCTTAGTCCTATATTATTCTGACTCCCATACGGTTACTCAAGTATCAAATCTCTTTCCTGCGGAAAACTCACTTCAAATAGTATACCCGGATTCTTCACCAAGAAATTTAGGTGGCATAATAAATTGTGTAAATAACAGATTTACAATACTATAACGCATGACGAGATATTTCTTCGTGAACAATCCGGGTTACACATATTGATATATGTATAATATATGTTTAAACTGTTTTCCCACAATTGGAGAAGGCAGTATGAGTAAAGACGAAAAATATCCACCCATCAACGTACTCAACATCATGCGCGGATTCCGCACTCCGGATTTACCTCATGCAGTTACACCCTACCGGTTTGAACTTCGAAGCGGGGAGAAACATCACATCAAAAAAATCCGCCAGACCCATCGGGAGAGAGTCGGTAAAGCGTACCACTATCACTACGTTGTGGTGACAAAAGAGGATAGATATTTTCATCTCGTTTTTGACAGCGGCACCATGGTGTGGCGCGTTGTGCAGGAAGTAGACAGCGAGCTGTTTTTTGGATGACTCAACCGACATATAAATGAGTATATCATAAACAATATCACCGAATCCTTTTTCCTCATTTAAATAATAAATGAGCCCAAAACAGATGGTAACACCCACAGAAATTATCCGTAGTTTGAAAGAGGGTTTTGGGCACCTCCATCTCATCCTTTCTTTTCAGATATAGTTTGCATTAGCAGGCATCTTATAAATTGGCACATTCTGTGCCTAAAAGGGGATCATCATAAAAGAGACTATTACTCCTCTTAAACCAACAGTAAAAGCAACAAATTATGTCAGAAATTAATAATCCATTTGAGGAGTTTGAAATTCCTCCGCAGATTAAATCCCTTTTGGGAAATATCAAAATCATTGTATTTGGGGTGGTTGTCATCGCCATGCTGTTCTCGGCCTTCTACACGGTAGATCCTGAAGAGGTGGGCATTGTACAACGATTTGGTGAGTACACTCGTACTGCTGAATCCGGACTTAACTTCAAAGTCCCATTTGTAGAAAAGGTGCGTATTGTACCTGTTGAACGACAATTAAAGCAGGAGTTCGGCTATCGGACGGTATCTGCAGGGGTGCAGAGCCAGTACCAAAAAAGAGGCTACGAGATTGAATCTCTAATGCTTACAGGTGATCTGAATCTAGGAGATGTAGAATGGGTGGTTCAATACCGGATCTCTGATCCCTACGACTACCTCTTTAAAGTCCGTAACCCGGAAAAAACCCTGCGCGATATGTCGGAAGCGGCTATGCGTGAGGTGGTAGGTAATCGCACCGTCAATGAAGTACTTACAACCGGCCGTGCCTCGGTAGCTGCACGTGTTCAGGAAATTCTGCAGGAGCTCAACATAGAATATGAAACAGGTGTTCGCATTGAGCAGGTTGTTTTACAGGACATCAATCCGCCAGAACCTGTTAAAAGATCCTTTAATGCCGTTAATGAAGCACAGCAACAGCGTGAAACGCTGATCAACCAGGCTGAATCAGATTATAACAGTGTCATTCCCCGGGCCAGGGGCGAAGCCTTGCAAACCATTCAGCAGGCAGAAGGTTATTCAACAAATCGTACCAATACAGCATTGGGTGAAGTAGCCGCTTTTAATGAACTACACCGTGAGTATCTGTTGGCACCGCAGATAACCAAACAGCGGATCTACTATGAAACAATTCAGGATCTTCTGCCGAAAATCGGCAATAAGGTAATTATAGATCAGGATGGTGGTAACGTACTTCCACTTTTACAGATGCAGATGGATGGCGTTAAAATCACAAATCCTGACAACGAATAGGTAAAGAGCATGGATAAAAAATATATAGTCTTAATCGTTTTACTTACCCTTGCCGGAATCATCCTTGCGAATAGTTTCTATACAATTGATGAAACTGAACAGGTGATCATTACACAGTTTGGCGCTCCTCAGGGTGAAGCCATAACAGATCCCGGAATGCAAATGAAGATTCCTTTTATTCAGAAAGTCAATCGTTTTGACAAGCGCTTTCTGGAGTGGGATGGAGATCAAAATCAGGTCCCGACCAAAGATAAAAAGTTTATTTTTGTAGACTCTTATGCCCGCTGGCATATCACCGATCCTCTTCAGTTTTTCCGCCGGATGAGGGATGAACGTGGGGCCCAATCACGGCTGGATGATATTTTGGATGGCGAAACCAGAAATGCTGTGGCTTCACACGACCTCGTTGAATTGGTTCGCACATCAAACCGGGAACCAGATTTAGATGCCAAAATTTTTGAAATGATTGAGGATTCACTTGAAACCATTTCTGTAGGACGTACTGCAATTCAGGATATCGTACTGGAGCTGGCCAACGAACGAAGCCAGGATTTAGGTATCGAAATTTTAGATTTTCGTTTTAAACGGATCAACTATGTGGAGGAAGTCCGTCTAACTGTTTACGAAAGAATGGTAAGTGAACGTAACAAAATTGCAGAACTTTTTCGGTCAGAAGGCCAGGGTGAAGCCTCCCGCATTGAAGGTGAAAAGGAACGGGAGCTGCTCGAAATACAATCTGAAGCTTTTCGTGAGGCACGCGAAATCCGTGGCCAAGGTGACGCTGAGGCAGCGTCAATCTACAATGAAGCCTATAACAGAGATGCCACTACCCGTGAGTTCTACGACTTTGTGAAGGCGATGGAAGCCTATGAAAGTGCATTTGATAAACAGACTTCCATATTTCTGACCACAGACAGTGAATTCTTCAAATACCTGAAGTCGATCGATTAACTGATTTGTGAAGAGTAAACTTACAAGTTGTAACAAAGCTTGCAGGCATAGTTGTGTCAACTTATTTCAGGACGGGGCATACACCGAAAAAATAAAGCCTTGCAAGTCAATGACTTACAAGGCTTGTTGTGCCCCGGAATGGAGTCGAACCATCACGGCCGTTAGGCCACACGCCCCTCAAGCGTGCGCGTCTACCAATTCCGCCACCGGGGCAAAAAAGTTTTTATCAAAATTTCAATCTTTGCTGTGCATCGAGTCGAACCACCACGTCCCGACAGCTGTCGGGACACACGACCTTCAATCTCGTAAAACTACGGGGTACCAATTCTGTCCTTGTTCAGCGTAGCAGGAATCGGGACAAAAACTGTTACTTACCAAAATTTCAAATCTCTACTGTAAACCGAGTCGAACTATCACGTTCCGACAGCTGTCGGAACACACGCCCCTCAATCCCGAATGCCTTCGGGATACCAATTCCGCCACCGGGGCTATCAGTATCAGTAAAAGTAATCCAAATATTCCATTTGAATCAGAGCTTCTAAAGATAGGGCATTTTCAAACTAAATGGAAAGTGCCTTTTTCAAAAAAACCACAGCTTTTTCTCCCGACAACTGTCGGGATGAATTGGTTTTTCGTAGTTTTGTGTT
>NZ_JAWLDW010000213.1:0-2653 GCF_041686455.1 Rhodohalobacter sp. | reverse complement strand
TTACAGTCGGCAGTTTGAGTTTTAATTTCTCTCGATGGAGGCTTTTCTGTTCGCGTGCCTCTAAACCTGGCGATATCTTCTCCTTTCCTGCCTAAGCCTCCAATAGCTCCGGAGTGGAATGCGATGATATGTTGATCGAAATATGCTTTTAAAAAATTTTTGAAAGTTTTCATAGTGTTGGCTCTAGTTAAATTAGTGTTCTAAAATATTCTTCTGTTATGATTACTCTGTTAATCAGTGATTATGGTTTCGTTATGATTTAAGGGGAATCACATTTGATTTGAAATGCTTAATCCTGTTTCCGCTATCAAAAATTATTGACAGATCGGATTCTACATTGGTTTCAATGGGTTCAGGAGATCATCAAATATCTTTACATGTTCTTTAATCGATGAACCTGCAGGAAACTGACTTATAAAACAAAGCCATCCCGCAGTTCTACGTACATACTAATTAGTATGTATGAAAAACCATCGGTTATAATTGCACCCGGTTGATAAGATTCATCATTTGAATGTCGCGGGCTGCAAGTCCGATTCGTTTCTTCTCACTTATCGAGTTAATAAGTAATGCTGTATCGAGATAAATTATAATTGCTTTCATATTGGTGAATAAAGTTGATTTCAGTGTATCTGCTTCTTTCTGCACAGTCACTGCTTATCAGTTGTTCAATTGTATCTATTAAACCTTAGAATCTAACGTAATGATTCATTATGAATAAATTTCTTTAGTAGATTTTATCTATACACCCAATAATCAGCGGTATTGCATCAGAAAAGCGCTTCAATGTTTCATTAATATTTCCCTTTCTATCAGAAAAAAGCGCTTTGTTTTTTATCTATTTTGAACTTTTTCCTTCCATTTTTGCCAATTCTGTGCGCGAAAGAAGATAAATCGGGTATTCATTAGGCTGATAAGAGATGTAAATCACAGGCGCCAATCCTTTAAAATTCAGTGATCCATGCGGGAACTCCGCCACAGAGTTCATATATTTGTGAAAGAACAAACCATAGCATGTAAATCACAAAAAACACATTCTCATGTCCAACGCATTTTTCAACTTTCAGGAACCGATTAATGAACCGTATTTACAGTACGCGCCGGGTTCAGCTGAAAGAAAAGTACTCAAAGAAAGATTAAAGGAACTAAAACAAGAAGAGATAGATATCCCTGCCATAATCAATGGTGAAGAGGTAACTACGGATCGTACACAAGATGTGACAATGCCTCACAATCACTCCCACAAACTGGGCACCGTTCACCTTTGTGGCGAAAAAGAGGTAAAAATGGCTATTGACGGTGCTCTTGAAGCCCGTGAAAAATGGGCAGAAATGCCATGGCAGGAACGCGTAGCAATATTCCAGCGAGCTGCTGATATCATCACCGGGCCCGAGCGTTTTACCATGAATGCAACCACCATGCTCGGACAGTCCAAAACGCCTCAGCAATCAGAAATTGAAGCGGTGGGTGAACTGGCCGATTTTCTTCGTTTTAACGCGTGGTATTTAACCAAAATTTATAAAGACCAGCCCTACTCACCTGACGGAATGTGGAACAAGGTTGAATATCGTCCGCTGGAAGGTTTTATTTTTGCCGTCTCTCCATTTAACTTCACGGCAATTGCAGGTAATCTGCCATCTGCACCGGCTATGTGCGGTAATGTAGCCATATGGAAGCCATCTGTCGAGTCTATTTACTCCAGCTACTACGTGATGAAAGTCCTTCAGGAAGCGGGTCTGCCCGACGGCGTTATCCAGTTCCTCCCCGGAGAAGGTGCCGATGTGGGGGATCCTGTTCTGGCAAACGAAAATCTGTCCGGACTCCACTTTACCGGATCAGAACCGACATTCAATCACCTTTGGAAAACCATCGGTAACAACGTGGATAAGTACAAAACCTATCCTCGAATTGTTGGTGAAACAGGTGGAAAGGATTTCATTTTTGCTCATAAAACAGCTGACGTCGACCGGTTGGTAATTGCTGCTGTTCGAGGTGCATTTGAGTACCAGGGACAGAAGTGCTCTGCTGCTTCCCGAATGTATGTTCCGAAATCTTTCTGGCCGGAGTACAGAGAAAAACTGCTTGCTGAAGTAGATAAGATTAAAGTGGGCGATGTGGAAGATTTCTCCAACTTTATGGGAGCCGTCATCAGCCGGAAAGCGTTTGATAAGATTTCAGGCTACATCGACTATGCTAAAGATGCTGACGACGCCGAGATCATTGCCGGCGGTGAGTATGACGACAGCAAAGGTTACTTTGTCCAGCCTACGGTGATTCTCACAACCAATCCGAAGTTCAAGACCATGCAGGAAGAGATCTTCGGTCCGGTTCTGACCATTTACGTCTACGAAGACGACAAATTTGAGGAGACACTGGATCTTTGTAACAACACCTCACCTTACGCACTGACCGGTGCCATCTGGGCGAAAGATCGTTACGCATTAAATATCATGGCCGATAAGTTGCGTCAAGCAGCCGGTAACTTCTACATTAATGATAAACCGACAGCCGCAGTTGTGAATCAGCAGCCATTTGGTGGTGCGCGCCGGTCCGGTACCAACGACAAAGCGGGAAGTGTAGTAAATCTCTACAAATGGCTCTCCATGAGATCCATGAAAGAGACCTACCAGGCTCCACTCGACTGGACCTATCC
>NZ_JAWLDW010000212.1:0-2681 GCF_041686455.1 Rhodohalobacter sp. | reverse complement strand
AATGGTTACTCCTTCAGATCCATCAAACTGTTTAATTCCAACTTCAATCTCTGTGTCAGGATTGGAATATTTAACTGCATTCGACAAAAGATTATCCAATACCTGACGAAATTTATGGGTATCGATTAATTTATTTACCGATGAATCTGGCAGAAGTGTTGTAATGCCAATATTCTTTTTACCGGCTGGTGTGCGACTAAGCGAGACAGCATCTTTAACGAGTTCTACAAGGTCGCTGTTCTTTTTTTTCAAACTTATACTTCTCGATTCAAATGTAGATATATCGAGCATATCTTCAATTATTTGAATCATATACTCACTTGACCCTTTAATTTCATTTATCAACTGAAACTGCTCTTCGGTAAATAAAACTTCTTCTTGATGATCAACGATCAAAAAATCTGCGAAGTTCTGAATGAGCATTAGTGGGTTTCGAAGATCATGTGCCGCCATTCCCATCATTTGATTCTTGAGTTCATTTAAACGCTCAAGTTCAGCTGTCTTTTTTGTGAGTTCGCGCTTTGTGTTCGCCAGCTCATTGTTAAACCCACTCATTTCGTCAAACAATGTCCATTCATTTTCCTCTAAGTATTTTTTCTGATTTTCTTTCATGAACAAACGCAGTTTATTCACCTGCTCATTGTTTATCTCCATCAAGCCGTTCAGAAACAGTTCCATATCATCCGGATTTGGCGACCCGATCAATACAATTTCATTCTCCGTTTTAACACCTGAAAAGTTGAATAGGGATGTTTCGTCCTGTCTCTCAATGTACAGCTCCCAACTGTAGGCTACGTCGTTGGCATCAATACTTTCAATAAAACGGCAGCCTTTCTTTATACTATCATTTTTTAAGAAATCGGTAAAAGAGGGTTTGGAATCAGTTTCAACTGAAAAAATATCGAAAGTATCGTGAAGAATTTCTGTAACTGTCCCGTCTTCTGTAATCAGAAGTACAACTCCTTCAGGGAAATTCTGGTTTAATTTCGTCAATTCAATATGATTTCATTAGCAATTCCGATCGCTTCCTTAGCAGATTTTGCCGATGCATCCGCACCAATTTTCTTCCAAAGATCGGGCACAATCCCAAAAGGGTATCCGCCAACCAAAATTTTGATCTTACTTGTCTGCTCATCTGCTCGTACTTTTTTAATAAGTTGAGCAGCCTTGTCAATATGTAATGGCATGGTTACAGAGATTGCCAGGATATCCGGTTTATTTTTATTCAGCAATTTAATCAGATGTTCATCGGACATATTTGCACCCAGATAATGTGTGTCCCAGCCATCCATTTCGAAAAAATCACTCACCATTCTTATCCCCATTTCATGCAGTTCATCAGCCACAGAACAAGCCACTAATTTCTTATCACTTTTCTCCATAGAAAATATCCGGGGATACAAACCAGACATAATGAGCTGAGTGGCCGCAGTACAGTAATGCTCATGAGCTACCGAAATTTTGTTACTCTGCCAAAGAGCTCCTACCTCATACTGTGTCTTCTGAAAAATATGCTCATAAATTTCCTTGATGGATTGCACATCTTCTACCAATTCTTCAATAAGATCAGCGGCTTTTTTCCGCTTGCCGGCCAACAGCAGGTCAAGATAGATTCTTGCCTCTTCTACCAATGGTTCACCAGAGTTCAAAAATGTTTTGCTTCGATGAGGGAGACTCTGTAATGAATCCAAACCTGCATCAATAAATTCAACCAATTTCCCGGCATCATCTTCCGGTAGTTTCTGTTGAATAGCCTCTTTCATTAATTCGATGTTATCAATAAGATCCCTTTCGGGGATGCCACGCTCTTTAAGCATTGTGCGAGCCCAGTCTAAATAATTACTGAATAACACGTTACTGCTTACCCGAATAGCCTGTTCCAAATAGCTGAAATGATATATGGAATCTTCATAGCATTTTTGCCGGCCTCTATCACCGTACTGTTGTTCCAGTTCCGGATGTCGTTTAAAGTGAAGGTCTGTTACGATCCGGGCCAGTTCATGCCTGGTTTCTTTTAATTTGGCTACTAATAGTTGCTCGGAATCCATCATAAGATAGGTCCGGTTTATGAAGTTATATGATCAAAGAAATCGAGTGAAAAACTGCGTTTTACTAACTTTAGTCCTTTTGGAATAAATTGATGTGATTCACTGCGATGGTGCTTGTGCCAGTGATGGAATGATTCTTCGTGTTGCCAATGAGTTATTAGCCAAAATTCGGCGGGATTTTCACGCGGGGACAGTACATTAAGCCCTATAAATCCATCAGCATCTTCTACAAATCCGGGTCTGTTTTTAAATGCTTTGCGGACTTCTCCCTCCATATTATTTCTCACTTCAAATCTGCTAATTGCTGTGAATCCCATTTACTCTGTTCTCCCGATCACTAAATCAATTATCCTATACATTTGAACACTTATCAAACGTATGACATTTTTTTAAAGTACTTAACCCTGCAATATAACTCTAAATCATTCATCCCCAATGAAATAAATTAATTCCATTATCACAGACTATAACCTATAAACTTATAAAATTTATGAAAATGATCCGGACATACTACCCTGACAAATCAAGATGTACATTGTGATTAAAGTTTTAGTTACCCATATTTCTATTGCAATCAGAGACAATTTTCGATAACCCATTAATGCTGGGTTTATTTGCAAGATTGATAACACT
>NZ_JAWLDW010000211.1:0-2694 GCF_041686455.1 Rhodohalobacter sp. | reverse complement strand
GGATCTTTTTTAGATAATCCCGCCTCAGCAGCACTTCACAAGCAAAGTTTTGGCCAATTTGGGCTGGCTTATACTGATTTAAAAGAAACCACTGAATTCACGGGCGCTTCTCGAGTACAAGATGACAATCAGTTCAATCTATCGAATGCGGGGTTTATTTACTCTTTCCCAACATCACAGGGAAGTTTGGTAGTGGGTGCCGGATACAACCAGCACACTGTTTTTAAAAGAGCTCTTGGGTTTAGAGGCAGAAACGAGCAGACAACCATAACCGACCAGTTTAAAACTCCGGGCTCTACCTATTCTGAAATTGCATTTAACACCTTTGCAACCGATTATGGTGATGAATTTGAAGATTGGGATGAATCCATTTTTCGAATTGGGTTCGATGAATTTGGCGATTATCTCGGCGTTCAGCAACAGGGAGAGATTTTTGAGAGCGGCTATGGAGGGGAGTACAGTTTCTTTGCAGCTACTGAATTTCAGGAAAATTTGATGATAGGAATGAGTCTGGGTGTTCTGAACGGACAGTATAAGTATGACCGTCTTTTCCAGGAAGTTGACAATTTTAATTTGTACAGCAGCGACTTTATTGATACAAATGATGATGGCACTGGAGATACTGATATTGATAATATCTTACTCCAGGATAAGATAAGCAGCACATATACCGGGATAAAACTTCGCGCGGGCCTTATTTATAAACTGAGCGACATATTGAATATTGGAGCAAGTTATACACTTGGTACCCGAATGGAGATTGAAGAGAAATTTGACGCAAATATTCAAACTACATTTGATAACGGAGTTGCATTTGACGATGAGCTGAATAGTGAATTCACCTATTACGTTGAGATGCCTTCTCGTACATCGATTGGTTTTTCTTTGAATAATTTGAACAGTATATCTGTCTCCGCTGCGGCCGAATATGTAAACTATGCCGGAACAAGAATAGATTTTAATGACGGTTCCCTTTTTGAAGACGAAATTGCTGAAAATGACTTTATACAAAACAACTTCAGATCTGTATGGAATTTAAAGGGCGGCATACAGTTTGATGTTAATGATGGGTTTATTCTTCGCGGAGGTTACAGCTTCTTACCAAGTAAGTTTGAAAACGGCACGGATGATCGAAGTGTTTTTTCCTTAGGAACAGGTATTTCTGTATCTGACAACATTCAGCTTCAGCTGGCCCTACAATATAAGTATTGGGATGAGGTGTCGTCTGTTTATGATTACGCGGACTACGATTACACCACTTTACCGGAGGAGGCTCCAACATTTACAATTCAATCTGAAAATGCCTCCAGAAGTGTAGACAGATTACAGCTGCTTTCTACTATTCGCTTTAATCTATATTAACTAAACAACACAGAGTGATGAGTTTACGCTATGGCTTCAATTTTGTTGATTTCCAGCCGAAATTTGCCACTCTGTTTGTCACTGATTAGGAAACCAAAATGAGAGATATTCTTCAGATCAAGCTGGGGTGCATCTTCAGGTTTTCTGCCTCTGAAAGTAGCTTCGAAAGCATCGAGCGGAAGTTTAATTTCTGACCACTCATCCTCTTTGGTTTCAAATCTGTGCTCGTACCAATAAGTTGGATTTGAACTATCTGTAGCAGGTTTGAGCCTGAAACTATACCGATTCCCATCTCCTTTAACCTTAAGCCGTATTGCCTCAAAACCAAATAGATTAAGAGGTTCTTGATTTCTTACCGATGCAAAACCGCCGTTATTTTTTAATGAGATGTTACCCAGAAATACGGCATGTCCGTCAGGGTTGATTTGAAAGTAACTTTCTGATAATCCACCCATCACATCATCATTGACAATACGCCATTTTTGTTTTGCAAGGTTTGTAAAATCGGTTATAACTACCGGTTTTTGATTCATAGGATGTTATTTTTGTGATTTAAGATTATAACAAACACTGGTGAGGATCAATTCATAAGAGCCTTATTAAACTCAATTTGAATTAAGACTATTGGAAATAATCCCATAGTTGAGAAGTTTTGGAAGTTACCTCTTGAGAGGCGAAAGGCACATATCAAAAGCGCACCTTGTTGAATTGAGCGAGGGGTGTGTTTTGGGGGCACGGATTGTGTAAGAGTTTGAAACATTGAGGTGAGAACCAGTCTGGGAATGGGCACATTGCTGAATCCTCCATAGGACACTCCGGATTTTGTCTTTTCTGCCAGAGGGGGGATTTTGGCATTCGATAAAAACCAAGTTTTTAATTAAGGTGAGTTCGACATAAATATCTTTAATATGATTCTCTCATCCTGTCTGCCCTCGAAACGTCGGGGTGTGGGAGGCGTTGGAAGAGGTAGACTTGATGATTTCAGGCTTCAAACTTGATTCTATTTTGGATTCAACCACCCATAAATCACTTCGTGGGAATCGCTTTGCTCGGAGTGTCTCCTTGAAAAATGAGAGGACTTTTTCATTGTCTTTACATTCATTTTATATCGAACCTATGTTAGTTATTATGATCTTTGGTGATTCCCAGCTTTCTCCCAATCCTTTTAAAAATATTCCCTTTTTTCTCATCCTCATCGTCGGTTTCACCAATAACACGGGGCTCATCACTGCTTTTCCCGGTGAAAAAATCCCGGATTCTATCGGTGAACTTGTCGTTCCGAGTGTCGGTGCATGCCAATGAGTAGGGCGTGTCGATCTGATCAGGGCGAAA
>NZ_JAWLDW010000010.1:32121-45371 GCF_041686455.1 Rhodohalobacter sp. | reverse complement strand
GCTGAACCGGTTCGAGCTGTCTGGGTATGCCGCTGACCGGTCTCCAGATCTACTTTTGCAATCTGATACTGTGGCAAAATCGCGTTATAGCTCCAGTCTCCCGTACGCTGTGAAAACCATAAATATTGATCATCTCCTCCAAATGCCGGTTCAATGGATTTTAAATTATCCGGAGTATCCATGAACTCAGTTCCGTTTCCGCCATCCACATGATACATCCAGAGTTTATGAACACCGCTTCTCAGGCCGGTTCGGGCCGCGATGATGTAATCTCCATCCGGCGTGAAAATAGGCGACTGCATGCGGTAATTATTGCCGCTTGTCCGCTGTTCGGTTTCCATGGTTTCCAGATCTAAAATCCAGACGTTATCTCCGCCGCTTCGGTCCGAAATAAACACAATTTTATCCCCGTCCGGGTTATACGATGGTTGTGCATCAAACGCCATTCCGTGGGTGAGTTGAACCGCCTCCCCTCCATCAATGGGCAATTCAAACAGGTTGCCCATAAATTCGAAGACCATTTTTTCTCCGGAGGGATGAATATCCAGCGACATCCAGGTTCCTTCATTTACCTGAAGATGAACAGATCGGTCCGGTTCTATTTGTAGATCTTTATGGCTTGGCTCCTCTTCGCCCTGGGTTGATTGTCCCATTGCGACAGATGTGAGCCCAAAAAGCACCAAAAAAATCGACGTCGAAAGCAGTCGTATCAAATTCTTCATGTTGATTGATTGGTTTGGTTATGGTTTATCGAGTTTGTGAAAGTTTGAACTAAATCTATAGTTCAAATAATTAAAAGTCCCCCTTAATAATGGGGGATTTAGGGGGATGTAAACCTCACCTGAAAAAATTTGCTTAAACACCCCTCTAAATCTCCCCTTACTAGGGGAGACTATTTAACTCTTTTTAAAGAACATAATAAATGAAGCCGGGCCTA
The DNA here is from genome assembly GCF_041686455.1 of Rhodohalobacter sp. Classification (NCBI taxonomy): domain Bacteria; kingdom Pseudomonadati; phylum Balneolota; class Balneolia; order Balneolales; family Balneolaceae; genus Rhodohalobacter; species Rhodohalobacter sp. The sequence continues at coordinate 44,434 of NZ_JAWLDW010000010.1, read as the reverse complement.
TTTGTAAAAATGATGCCGATTTCAGGGATTCCCTTAAGACATCTTCATCCTATAATTATTATACTTTGTTCAATCATTCGATATGAGTTAGATTTATTGCCTTTGATGTAAATATCAGGTTAAAATCTTACACCCTCCATTATTGGGTATTATAAATTTATTTTGACACTGTCAGGTACCGAATGCTTTCGGCACGCTGACAGGTCGTGTTGAGTCGAATTATAAAGAAGAATAATTAATTAACGGAGCTACCAAACATGAAGAGACCTACAGAAGGTGGATTAAAGCACATGAGAGATTTCATGGCTGAACTAAATCTACAAGAAGACGAATTTGAGTTTTATGGAAAATACACCGGTAAAATCAGGCTGAAAGCCCTGAAGAATCGTGAAAAAGATTCGGATGGAAAACTTATTCTGGTCACAGCAATCACTCCTACACGCGCCGGAGAGGGTAAAACACTGACCAGCATTGGTCTGGGACAGGGACTTAAGGAGATCGGAAAAAATGTGATGGTTACCTTGCGCGAACCCTCTATTGGACCGGTATTTGGAATTAAAGGCGGCGCAACCGGAGCGGGCAAATCTGAAGTACTGCCCATGGAGCGGATCAATCTTCATTTCAACGGCGATATGCACGCCATCACCACGGCACATAACCTACTGGCAGCAATCGTAGATAACCATCTCCATCAGGGAAATGATCTGCAGATTGACCTTACCCGTCCGGTTTGGAATCGAACACTGGATATGAACGAACGTGCGCTGCGAAACGTCGTGATCGGTCTTGGCGGATACCCTAACGGAGTGCCGAGAGAATCCAATTTTATAATCACGGCCGCTTCCGAAATTATGGCCGTGCTGGCACTTGCCGAGAATCGAAAAGATCTGAAACGACGACTCGGAAATATGATTATCGGATATACCCGAAGTGACGAACCGGTTCGGGCTAAAGATCTTCAGGCGGAGAAATCCCTGGCCGTGGTTCTGAATGAAGCGATTATGCCAAATCTAGTTCAGACTACGGAAGGAGTTCCTGTATTGGTTCACGCCGGACCGTTTGCCAATATCGCACACGGAACAAACAGCGTAATCGCTAATCGAATGGCGCTTAAGTTTGCGGATTATGTGGTTACAGAAGCCGGGTTCGGAGCTGACCTCGGAGCGGAGAAATTCTTCGATATCGTGGGGCGGCAGGCTGGAATCTTTCCATCAGCCGTTGTTTTAGTCGCCACCGTAAAAGCGCTAAAATGGCACGGCGGTGTGGAGATGAAGGACATCAACAAGGAGAATATATCCGCAATTGAGAAGGGAATTATAAACCTTGATAAACACATCGAGAATATCAGGAAGTTTGGCTCAAATGTTGTTGTTGCCATCAATCGGTTTGATGACGACACCGATAAAGAGATCGCCTGGATTCAACATTGGTGTTCGCAACAAGGTGTGGCCTGTGTCCCCCATACGGCATTCAAGGATGGCGGAAAAGGAACGGCAAAGCTCGCAGAAGAAGTCGTGAAAGCAGCCGAAACACCGTCCGATGTACAACCAATCTACGATCCAGCTCTTCCTGTTGAAGAGAAGATCATAACGATCGCCAAAGAGATTTACGGCGCCGATGAGATCTACTTCGAAACCAAAGCCGAGAAAGAGCTCTCAAGATTTAAGCGGATGGGCTACGATAAGCTGCCGGTCTGCATTGCCAAGACGCAAAGTTCACTCAGTGACCAGAAGAATCGACTGGGTGCCCCCAAAGGCTGGACGCTGACGGTAACCGACATCCGGCTTTCAGCAGGTGCTGAATTCCTGGTTGTAGTATGCGGCAACATGATGCTGATGCCCGGCCTTCCAAAAGTGCCCGCCGCTAACAACATGGACGTGGATGAAGAGGGAAATATTTCAGGGTTGTTTTAAAACCTGAGTACGTTCTCAATCCTTATTTTAAATGAATTTCCCCTCCTTTCTAAGGAGGGGATTTAAGGGTGGTTCAATATTATTCCGATCTATTTATAGCTATTATGACTTACCACGGAAGCACAGAATTGCACGGAATGGAATTCAAATATCATTCCGTGTTTCACTTCGCGTCAAAAGATGAGCCGTGGTAAGTTTCGGTCTATATATATTTAAGAAAAAGTAGACACTGTCAGATCCTGCGGACGCTTACAGGTCTTTTGAAGAAAAACAAAACCCCTCCACTCTTTCGAATGAAGGGTTTTTTGCACTTAATATGTTTTATTCAGTTGTCGAATTTCAGTCGCTGCCTTTGTTGAGAAACTTTGCATCCACCGAATAATTACCACTGCCCATAAATGCAAGTGAAAGCGTGATAAGAAGCATAAGGATATCTACCCGGACGCCAGCACTGGAAATATCAAAATCTCCAAGTTTTGTTGTAAAGATGGCAACAACCATGATAAAGGCAAGAAGCAAGTTTGGAATCCGTGCTTTTGCTCCGACCAAAACCATCAGTCCGCCTATAAACTCCACGAGGGCTACAACCCATGCCATGATACCAGCCATAGGAATTCCAAGGTCGCCAAAAAAGCCCTGAACACCTTCAATGCCGTTCAGTTTTCCCCATCCTGCTACCACAAACACTAAACCTACACCAATGCGAAGAAGTAATAGGCCAACATCATAATTTTTCGAAAGATTTGAGTCATTCATAACTGTTTCCCTTTTATTTTTGTTTAACTGATTGCAATCAAACTACTTATATAAATTAACCTGAAAGTTGAATTTTGCAAATTGTTGATATAACCCATTTATGGGTAATAAAAACGAGGCGGGTATTTATTCACGATCATGCATCGGTTCATGCAGCTCGGAGGATAAATAATAGGATTGGGTGGTGTCCGCCTCTATCGGTTTTGATCTTCAACCTAAGCTCTCTATTCGGCGGAAATGTTTATACGACATTCTATCCCGGGTTTCACCCGGGGCTATAATCTGATCGCTCCTTTGTTAGCGCCATATGGCACAATAGTAGGAGCTTTGGGCTGTTGAAAATATTGCACCTTTACCGAAAGAACGTGTGGCAACTAAGCTCAGAGTTGATGATATACAAAATCGTCCATCGCAGTTCGGTCAGTCGGTGATTCGCAATTCAAAGATACCCATTATGGGTAACACACACGAGCCGGGAATTTATTCCCGGATTCAATAAAGTGATATCTAAAACAGCTGAGAGATGGTATTTCTATTTATAGTGGTTCTATTATTTTATTGAAAGACTGAATATGGAAACATAACAAAGAATTTAATCAGTATAGAAATACCATCTCATTTCATATACATCAAAATATTCTGCGGACTAGGTAATTTTAATCCAAATCCCCGCTCCAATACCATTTTCCACCCACCATCAATCCTTCGATTTTCTCTCCGAATGGAATGGAGTTCAGCGGATTGCTGCTGAGCAGCAGTAGATCAGCCCGGTACCCTTTAGCTACTTTTCCTGTTTGACCCGGTTCTTCCAGATATTCTCCTACATTAACCGTTCCCGTTTTTAATGCCTCGTAAGGAGTCAAACCGGATTCAACCAATAACTCAAGCTCGCGATGGGCAGAATATCCCGGTGGATTGAAAATTTGCGGGGCATCCGCGCCGAGCAGAAGATCCGCCCCGGATTCGTGCAGGGCAAGCGTCAGTTTCTTTCGAATCTCCAAAAATTTTCGGGCTTGATCTGCATCATAATCGTCCGATGAACGAATATTTCCAATATACTCTCTCCAGCCGTTTACCACATTTTCCGGCATCCGATCCACACCGGGCCAATCCATCATCACCTCAACGGTGTTCTCCGGATTGAATACATTCTCCAGCAGCGTATTGGTCGGTACATTCCATACTCCGGCTTCTACTGTTCGCCGAGCGGCTTCATCAATGAGTGATTCATCCACATGAGGAGTTAAATCGTATCCGAAATAGATGATATTTGGATCCGGGCGATCGGCAGCGTCACCGGCCATAAATTCCATATATCGATCCAAATGATCGATGGTACCCTGCCCTGCTTCGAGAGTTCGTTCAAGTCCAACATCGTAGGAAATGTGCCCTGAAAACTCCATGCCCTGTTTCTGAGCCTCATCGGCCATGGCATCAAACACTTCACGCGACAGCCCCGGATGAAGTTTCAGAAAATCATACCCTGCCTCTTTCTGATCCCGCACCATCTGGCGGGCTTGTTCGGGATCGGTTGCAGAGTTTCCGTTGAACGATGGACCTGACGTAAAAATTCTCGGACTCACAATCTCACCACTCACCGCCTTTTCTTGCAGTTCCAAATGTGAAGGCTCGCCCAGCATACCGCGAATGGTTGTAATTCCCTGCGAAACATACATTTTCAGTACTTGATTTACATACTCTTCTCCCTGCCGTTCAGATGGAATATGAGCATGTATTTCAGCCAGACCCGGCATCAGATAATACTCACCGGAAATAATTTCGGCACCGCGAGGCAACTCTGCCTCCGCTGCCGGACCCACCCATTCAATGACCCCATCATTCACGATGACGGTTTGATTACTCTGAACACGATCTTCTTCCATATCAAGCAAATTCACATTTTGAAAAACAACCGTTTGGGCCTGAATCTGAATGGAAAACAGAGTCATTAGTACTATGAGAAGAGCTGAGATAGGTATTTTCATAATTCTGACATTTAATTGAGGGATCTTTTTAATTTGTAAAAATTTAGGGAAACAATTGTGCAATCAGAGAATGATTTGATCAAAAGGTGTAAAAAGTCGCGGTTCATTTTTATTGATTGGATATTATCTTACAAATACTCGTTATTAGCTGAAACAGTTCTTAAATAAATTGCTCAATTATGGCCGATAAGCCCAATCGAAATGATCCCTGTCACTGCGGAAGCGGTAAGAAGTACAAAAACTGCCATATGAAAGAAGATCAATCCGGTACATCTTCTAAAATTGGAATAATTGGAATTGCAGTGGCTCTGATTTTGGGTCTTGTATTGGTCGGACTGGCCCTTTCGGGCGGAGACACACAGCAAGATTGTCCACCCGGCACGAACTGGTCTGCAGAACACGGGCACTGTCACTAGATTTAAAGAAGTCCACTCTAATTTTTAGATTTTAAACCTGTCCAACTACCCTCTTTGCACTTTCAACTGCACCATCCATATATCCCGGTGAAATCGGTGATGTTTCAGCTCCGGCAAGTAGAAGTTTCCCATTCCAGTAAGATTGGGCGAAAATCTCATTGCCATTGTTCTGATGCGGAACAACAGGTTTTTGGTACTCTGAGTAGGTATATGACTCATGTTGCCAGACAGTTTCCTGATACAGTGTGTAATCGTCCGTCTTTTCACCGTAGTACTTTCTGAGTTGATCTAATACAACTTTCTTTCTCCCTTCCCGACCTACTGAATGGTAAGCCCCATCCAGAAATCCCTTTAGTGCAAACGACTTCTGCTCTGGATCAGAATGATCGTACATCTCGTTTACCGGACCTACATTGCTCATTATTGTCCCGCTGGAATCAGGTTTCATCCAAAAAGGCTCTTCATAAAAAAGACCTACCTTAATTGACTCACCCATCCATGTGTGAGTTTGACCGGCAATTTGGAGTAGTTTTCCGGATAAGGCCGGAGCAAACTCTATCCGATCTGTAAGTAACTTAGGAGGCAGCGTAGAAATGGCAACATCAGCCAAATAGGATTTCGAAGCAGTTTGAATTTCTACTTTTTCCCCATTATTGATTTTTTTGACTACTTGTCCGGTATAAATTTTCGTATCGGTTAACTTTTCCTGAAGAGCCTCAATTAAACGATCCGAGCCGCCTTTAATTCGCCAGGTGGGATCTTCATTCGGAGGTAGTTGAACCAGCTGGGCCGGCGAGGTTGATATATATTCATAAAAAGCCTTATCACCTAAGTGCTGCTCCTCCATCTCCAATCCTAACTCTCTGATCATATGAATTTGTGACTGATGTTGTTTACCCAGCCAGGTAGCACCCATTTCTATTCGTATATTTTTATCCGGTCTTACGGTGTGGATGCGTCCACCAAGACGATCCCGGGCCTCCAAAATAGTTGGGTAGATATTATTTTTTTCGAGCAGGTAGGCTACGGAAAGACCGGCCAGTCCACCTCCGATGATAATGATGTCTTTATTCATGAATCAGTTTAATTTATGAATTACATTATAAAAGACTAGCAACATGAATCTCTGCCTGACACATTCCATCATCAAAAATTCAATAAAACTGTGGTGTTGAGGATTGGGTTTTAAATTTAATCCTCTTCTTCCTCATTCCCCTCATCGGATACTTTCTCCTTGAAGTCACTGATCTTTTGTGCAAGCTTGCTTTTTTTCTGTTTCTCCTCCTCAGGCACCCTACCTATCAGATATCCATAAGGCTGCAAAGATTCAATCTCATCAAAAATCACTTTCATTATTGCTCCAAGCGGGATAAAGAGAATCATACCCGCTAGTCCCCAAATCTGTGCCCCTAAAAAGAGTAGCAGCAGCGCAATTAACGCATTCATACTTACCTGATTGCCTACAATAACAGGTGTGAATAAATTTCCCTCTAAAATTTGAATCAAATAAAATCCTCCCATAATTATGAGTGGATAAATGAGAGAATCCATTGTGAGAAGAGAATAAAAAATAGGAAGAATGGATCCAAAAATCGGTCCAATAAATGGAATCACATTAAGCATCGCAGCAAATACCCCAAAAAATATGGCGTGTTTTACTCCAATTATAAGTAGCATGATGCTGTTTAAAACCGCAAGTATCGAAATGACAATCATCACTCCGGTTATATACCGCTGAACAACCACCTGAATATTACTCATGATGGTTTGAATCTTAACCTCGTGCATTTCACTTTTTCTCCCAAAAAGTTTGAGGAAAAATGATTTCAGGAAGTCACGGAAGATGATGAACATGAACATAAATATAGGCACCAATAAGGCAGTGGTGGCAAATGAAACCGCTCCGGCAACCCCTCTTCCCAGTGTGCCAGAGTTTTCACGTACAAATTCTAAAAACAATCCTTCGATATCTTCAAAGTCCACAAACTGCTCTACATCAAACCAAGTAACAAGAAAGTTCTCCAATCCTGCCAGCAACTCTTCTGCGCGCGACTTAATTAAGTCCACATCATCCACAAAGGCTGTGATTTGTGTGTAAAAGAAATAACCCAACCCAAAGAGTACCGACAACCCGATAATCATGGCTAAAAGTGCTGCCAGAATTTTAGGTATCCTATATTTTTCAAGCCAGGATGCCAGGGGAGCAAAAAGAATTGAAAGCAGAACAGCAAAAAGAATAGGAAGCAGAATCGATTTGGCTACAATCATGACATAAACCGTCAAGATCAAACCAAGTAGAACTGTAGTGTACTTTACATACCACTTGTTTTCCATACGTATAACTCTTTTATGCTGATGATTTTACAATTGAAAGCAGTTTGAAAATATTTGATTCTGATGGAATGTCATAATCAAAAGTTTTTTCTCTTAAAAGATTACTGAGTTGCTCCAAGAATAACGTCAAGCAGATTTAACAATCAAATAATATGAATTACTTTTACTTATTAAGATCTTGATGTCCTTTGATTAACCTGCTCGATTGTATTAATGACTGAATTAAAACGTGACATTCGCACCTCTGGGGCAATCCTAATGGGACTTGGCTCTATTGTGGGAACCGGAATCTTTGTAAGCATTGCCATAGCTACCCAGATTTCGGGCAATGGAATTGTGATAGCCATTGTTGTTGCCGCTGCGCTTGCAACATTTAACGGTCTCAGTAGTGCACAGCTTGCCGCAGCTCATCCGGTCAGCGGCGGAACCTACGAATATGGTAACCGTTTTCTCGGAAGCTACTTTGGCTTCACTGCCGGCTGGATGTTTCTGATAGCCAAATCAGCATCGGCAGCCACTGCTGTTTTGGGGTGCGCAAGCTATCTTTTCTACCTGTTTGAAATTGAAGTATCCACATCCATTTTGGTACTGACAGGCATTGCTATACTCCTCATTATGACCCTGCTGGTCTCCGGCGGAATCAGCCGAAGCAACCTGGCTAACAAGATTATTGTGACCATAACAATGCTCGGTCTGGTAGCACTGGTCACAGCCGGATTTATTGTAAACGGGGCTCCCATGGATCCGATAATCAATATGTTTGAGGGAAGTGATATCTCATCCATACTGTACGCATCCGCGTTGATGTTTGTAGCCTATACCGGTTACGGTAGAATTGCTACGTTGGGTGAAGAGGTAGATGAACCGAAAACGACCATTCCTAAAGCTATTATTCTCGCCATGGTTGTGATTGTGATCCTTTACCTGTCAGTAAGCCTGACTGCCCTGAGTATTATGGGTGCTGAAGCTTTTGGCTTAACCGTTGAAGCTGAAGCCGCTCCCTTGATGAAAGTGGCTCAAACACTCTCTGTTCCATACATTGGCCCCATAATTAGTTTTACCGCAGTCACGGCTATGCTGGGCGTGTTACTAAACTTAATACTTGGATTGAGCCGTGTAATGCTGAGTATGGGACGCAGAAAAGATCTGCCCGGAGTCCTCTCGCACATCAATCCGAAAACTCAAAGTCCCGTACCTGCTGTTTTGGCAACCGGTGTGGTCATTGGACTTTTGGTCCTCAGCGGGGATGTGGTCTTTACCTGGTCATTCAGTGCTTTTACCGTTTTAATATACTACTCTATTACCAACCTGTCCGCACTTATGATGCCGGACGATCTTCGGCTCTATCCCAAATGGATTCCGGTCATGGGCCTGTTTGGATGCCTCTTTCTTGCCTTTTGGATTGATATGATGATCATCTTCCTGGGAATTGGAATGATCCTGATCGGGTTGATCTGGCATAGAGTTGCAAAATCTGTTGTGGGGTGATGGTGACCAAAAAAGGTTTGTGAAGATCGCCTCAAAATTGCTTATCACTCACAAACCCGACCCTCTGTTCGGCGGGGAGAAGAAAACTCGCCTCTTATTCCCGGGGTTGAAACCCCGGGCTAAAAGCAGGCCACTCCTACGGAGTTTTTTTAAATGAAATGAATGTATTTCGCGAATAGATAGTACGTTTCGAACATTCCCGGATTACGCCAGAATGCAACTCTCGGGAGTAAATCCCAAATTTGGAAACCAACATCCCATCGGGTTGTAACATAGATAGTTAAAATGGAGCAAACGATATCTCCGCCGAATAGAGGATTTTCCATGAAATACAGCATCCAATTGAGGCGGTCTACTCAAAACATTTTTTAGTGAGACCGCATTATTATTGAATACTACTCCCAAACCACGCACTCTGTTCGGCGGTGAATTAGGGGCAAATCTTTCTCTACCTATATGCTGTCTCTACAGGACAGAGTGTCAACCAATCTTTTAAAAGAAACACCGGTTTCTATCCATTTTTCTATACTATGAATTCTTGACACAATTATATGTTCAACATCCCATCGGGATGAAACGTGGGTGGAATAAATAGTGGTAAAGGTTCAACCCGTTGAATAGAGAGCGTTGATAAATATTCATTCAAATATGAGGCGGTTTTGCCTAGGTTTATTTGATTACATATTACGTCTCAATTCTGTTCAGTACTCACAATCCAAACTCTCTATTTGGCGAGGAAATGAGGTATCATTGTAATTTGTCTACCCATGTGTTGTCCCTACAGGACAATGTTTTTATAGAACCAGAAAATTCACTTCACCACCTAATCAACTCGGAATAAGTGTCTGTATATGGTCATTCATTCATATACATCATTTAAATAGAAAAAAGACCAAAGCTCTGAAAGAGCGACCAGATCTTAGCCCCGGGCAGCGCCCGGGGATTTCAAGCACACATCGTTATCCGCCGAACAGAGGGCGTTGATCGAAGATTCAATCAGTTTTGAGGCGGTTTTGGAAAGATTAAATTAAATATCGCCCCAATCATTAATTGGAATCACACAAAAAATGAGACCGAACCACGCCCAAGTTTTAACTCTCGATTTATTATCTTCATCAAAAATTGGATTGAATAAACTACCATATATTATGAACATCACATCATACGCAAAGGGAAATTGGATCGAAAAAGGAGAAGAGACCAATCTGATCAGCGCCGTAAACGGAAAAAAAGTCGCCACACTTGTAGAAGCTGATCTCGACTACAAAGGAATGTGCGAATATGCACGCTCAGTGGGTGGAACAAAACTCCGGGAGATGACCATTCACCAGCGGGCGTTTAAAATCAAGTTCCTCGGACAGTATCTGATGAAACACAAAGAGGAGTTTTACGAACTCTCTACACACACCGGTGCTACCCGCCGCGACTCCTGGATCGATATTGAAGGCGGAATCGGATCTATCTTTACACTCTCCAGTAAGGCTCGGATAGAGCTTTCGGATCTACCCTTCCACGTGGAGGGTGGTGTTGAACGACTTTCAAGAGGCGGAACATTCATCGGTCAGCACATTTGCGTACCCAAACACGGTGTGGCTGTTCATATCAACGCATTTAACTTCCCGGTTTGGGGAATGCTTGAAAAATTTGCCCCTGCATTCATTGCCGGTGTTCCATGCATTATCAAACCCTCTCCAATGGGCTCTTATCTTGCTCATGCCGTTTTCAAAAAAATGATTGAGTCAGGTCTTTTGCCCGATGGGTCTGTACAGTTTATTGCAGCGGATGTACCAGGCGACCTGCTCGATCACCTCAACAGTCAGGACTCCGTTTCTTTTACAGGCTCAGCTTTTACCGGACAAAAACTGAAAGCCCACAAAAATATCATACAAAATAATATTCCATTTAACCTTGAAGCAGACTCACTGAACTGCTCCATTCTTGGGCCCGATGTCACTCCCGATATGGAAGAGTTTCGACTATTCGTGAAAGAGGTAGCCAATGAGATGACGGTAAAAACCGGTCAAAAATGTACGGCCATCCGTCGAACCATCATTCCAAAAGATCTGGTGGAGGATGTAACTGAAGCCCTCAAAAAACGCCTTGAAAAAACTACCATTGGAGACCCAGCTTCTGAAAATACTCGAATGGGACCGCTGGCCAGTTCACAGCAAGCCACAAGATTTGGAGAAAGTCTTCAAAAACTGATTGATGTAACAGATACAGTATATACAACCGGCGGAGATGAAAAGGACGCCTACACATCGCCGAAGGTTCTGTTGTGCAAAACACCAATTACCGTAGATGAAGTTCATAAAGTTGAGGCTTTTGGGCCGGTCACAACCCTCCTGCCCTACGAAAATATTGATGAAGCAGTTGCTATCGCGAACAAAGCTGATGGTTCACTGGTGGGATCACTATTTACAAATGATGATGATGTGGCTCGAGTCATTACTTTGGGCTGTGCTCCTTATCATGGACGGTTTATGATTATCAACCGTAATTCCGCAGAAGAGTCGACAGGACACGGTTCCCCGATGCCACACATGATACACGGCGGACCGGGCCGTGCAGGCGGCGGTGAAGAGCTTGGAGGTGCGCGTGCCGTTCTTCACAATATGCAGCGGGTTGCACTTCAGGGTTCACCGACAACGATTATGAATATCGTTCAGCAGTATGTAAATGGTGCTGAGACGAAAGAGTCAGAAGTTCATCCGTTTAGGAAACACTTTGAAGATTTAACTGTCGGTGAAGCACTCACTACTCATAGAAGAACCGTTACAGAAGCCGATATCGTAAATTTTGGAGGATTAAGCGGCGATCACTTTTATGCTCATTTCGATGATGTAGCCGCCAAAGATTCTCTTTTTGGGAAACGTGTGGCACACGGATATTTCGTCCTATCTGCAGCTGCGGGAATGTTTGTTCACCCGGCTCCAGGACCTGTGATGCTCAACTACGGACTTGAAGATTTGAGGTTTGTAGCGCCGGTCTATCCCGGAGATACCATCCAGGCCAAGCTGATCGTGAAAAAGAAAACAGTTCGTCAAAAAAGGGAAACCGACAAAGAACCGTATGGAATGGTTTGGTTTGATGTACAGGTTACCAACCAGAATGAAGAACTGGTTGCCGAGTACACTATTCTGACTTTGGTAAAGCGGCAGAATCGATTGGATATGGATTTGGATTAGCACCGTGGAATATTTTTATAGACATGGTATCTCTATGTACCTTCGGTTTGCAAATTTCGCTCCTAATAGTGATTACCTCAAGTAGAGGAGTTACTGCTTTAAAGAGATACCATGTCTTAATCGAAATCAACTCTAACAAACAAAAAATGCCCATCATACGATGGGCATTACATACGAGCCGGTCATTTATGGCCGGTATTTAATTCAGGGCACATTGTCCAACGGATTACCTG
>NZ_JAWLDW010000010.1:0-32021 GCF_041686455.1 Rhodohalobacter sp. | reverse complement strand
AACAAACAAAAAATGCCCATCATACGATGGGCATTACATACGAGCCGGTCATTTATGGCCGGTATTTAATTCAGGGCACATTGTCCAACGGATTACCTGACCCGTTGTAATGCGATTTCCTCAAACCGCCTCAACATAGCTTCTCACTTACAAACCACGCCCTCTGTTCGGCGGAGATTTTATCTTGTCTCGATTTCCCGGGGTTAAAACCCCGGGCTATTATTTGATCACCCCTGACAGGGTTTTTCATCCTGAGACAATTTTTGAAATACACTAATGCTTTAACAACAATCCGGAATGCCTCGAAGCCGTATCCTCAATTTTTTTCCACACCATTCCAACAAACAAAAATGCCCATCAACTGATGGGCATCATATACGAGCCGGTTATTCATGACCGTTGCATTAGACATGGTATCTCTGTTAGTATCCGATAGGAAAATACAGCTCCTAACTAAGATTACATCAAATTTAGTCACCGCATAACCATAAAGATACCTTGTCTTGACTAAAAGAAATTATGAACGGGTCTGCCGACCCGTTCTACAATCAACCTACTCGCCAAACATATCCTGGTAATCGGCCATGGAGGCTTCAATCACTTTTTCGGCATATTCACGGTCATACACTCGATCTACAAAAACATCAGAGTCTTTTCCGGGAATCAGCTTATAAGTGCCAAAGTAGTGACGCAAACGCTCCACTATTACTTCAGGCAGATCAGACACATCTTTTACATCTGTATAGTAACGATCGTTGTCTAAAACAGAGATTATCTTATCATCCGCTTCACCGTTATCAATCATATGGAGTCCTCCAATAACACGAGCAGTTAGAATAACCTCAGCCCTGTCAATGGGACGCTCACTCAGTACGCAAATATCAAGCGGATCACCATCTCCTTTTTCGGTGTGTTCTGAAAGTCCACCAATGCGCTCACCACAATACGTTCTTGGAATAAATCCATAGAGTGAAGGAGGCATGGATGAACTGCGTTGCGGGCGATCCACACGCATATATCCGGTTAGTTTGTCAACTTCGTATTTAATTGCATCAAAGGAGGTTACCTCAATAAAGGCGTTCACTACTTTCGGTGATTCTTCACCAACTTCCAGGCCGTGCCATGGATGCGGGCGCCATCGATAAAAAGGGTTTGGGAAATTCACGTTGTTCCTAATTTTTTCTTTTCTATTTGATTGATTTGCTAAATGCATATCAGTGATTTACTCCATGATTGCATTCAGTTTTTCCAGGTTGTCTTCCAGACGAAGTGCATTAATAATATCATCAATATCGCCCTTCATGATATCATCAAGATTGTAAAGGGTCAGATTAATTCGATGATCCGTACATCGCCCCTGAGGATAGTTGTACGTTCGAATTTTCGCACTTCGGTCCCCTGTAGAAACCTGGCTTTTTCTGTCGGCTGCACGCTCAGAGCGGATCTTCTCCATCTCCATATCGTACAGCTTGGTCTTAAGCATAACTAATGCTTTCTCTTTGTTTTGATGCTGTGAGCGCTCTTGCTGACACTCAACCACAACACCCGAAGGCTCGTGAGTTAATCGAATTGCCGAGTCGGTTTTATTCACATGCTGACCACCGGCACCACTCGATCGGAATGTATCTACACGAATCTCTTTCATATCCAGTTTAATTTGGACATCGTCGTTCACCTCAGGCAAAACGGCAACCGTAGCCGCTGAAGTATGCACACGGCCCTGAGATTCTGTTTCAGGTACTCGCTGAACACGGTGAACACCGCTTTCATACTTCATTTTCCCATAAACCTCCGTTCCGGAAAGCTCATATACAATCTCCTTATAGCCACCCTTTTCACTTTCCGTGATGGAGAGCAAGTTTAATTTCCAACCTTGAGAGTCGGCATATCGTCGGTACATATCAAAAAGATCGCCGGCAAAGATAGCCGCTTCATCACCTCCTGCTCCGGCACGAACTTCTACAATACAATTTTTTGAGTCATCCGGATCTTTAGGAATGAGTTTATACTTGATCGCCTCTTCCAGCTCCTCAAGCTCGGTTTTTAACTCTTTATTTTCTTCCTTGGCAATTTCCGTGATCTCTGCATCTTCATTGGCTTCAATCAGTTCCTTATTGCCTTCAAGGAGATTGTGAATCTCTTTCCATCGATCGAAATCCTCAACCAATTCTTTTAGCTGGGTATGTTCTTTGGTGAGTTCAGCATATTCAGAGGGACGATCATAAATGGCGGGATCTGCCATGGCCTGATTAATCTCATCGTACCGCTCTTTGATCTGGTGTAATTTATCTTCTAAATCCATTCAAAACCTTGTTTTTAATAGAGCGTAAAGATATTGAATTATAGCCTTTATTCGAACTTATTAATTCAATTCGTTGAACTCATATTTAAAAGAACAACATCTTACAACAACACATCGAACATCTGCCGTTTACCGGGGTATTGTCTGCAAAATTTATTCTATCATTTACTACCTTACGCTCCACGGATTAAAAACCTCACTATTTCAGACGTAATTATGAAAAAACCACTCAGCACAACGTTTAAAATCGGATTTTTAGGCGCCGGGCAGCTTGCACGGATGTCATCACTCAAAATATTTGAACTTGGAATGCAGGTAGCCGTTTATTCTGATCGGGCGGAAAATGAACCTGTTCAGTTTATGACCCCTTACTCTTTTTCCGGTTCTTTCGATGATGTGGATGCCATGGTTGAATTTGCCAAAACGTGCGACTTGATAACCCTCGAAAATGAATTTATAGATTCAGAAATCCTGAAAGCTGTGCAGGAACAATCCGGGACCCCCATCTATCCTTCACCTGACAGTTTTGCGCTTATCGAAAATAAGCTGATTGAGAAACAGACGTTTAAAAATGCCGGCATCCCGGTCACACCTTACTCATTAATCAAAAGCAAAGATGATCTCATATCTTTTGGAGAAAAATATGGATGGCCATATCTGCTCAAATCCTCGAAAGGCGGGTATGACGGTTATGGAAATGAAACTGTAAAGAGTTCGGAAGAAGCCTTCACCGCTTTTGATAAACTTGGCGGAAATGACGGGCGCGATATCATCGCTGAGGCATTTGTAGATTTTACACACGAACTGGCCGTTCAGGTGGCCAGAAACAAAACAGGTCACGTTGTCTATCCATGCTGCGAAACAGTGCAGGAAAACCATATTAATGTAGCTGTTAAATCACCTGCCCAGGTCGGTGAAAAAGTTCGCCAAAGAGCTCAGCAGTTGGCCATAGCCGCTACCGAAGCAATTAATGGAAAAGGTATTTTTGCCTATGAATTTTTTCTAACCAAAGATAGGGAGTTACTGATGAATGAATCTGCCCCGCGCCCACACAATTCGGGCCATTATACAATTGAAGGAGCCATTACCTCCCAATTCGAGAGTCATGTGCGCGCTGTTTGTGATCTTCCGCTTGGAAGTACCGAACTTCGAAAACCGGCTGTTGTGATGATTAACCTACTGGGTAAACATAAACGCAACGCTGTAGTGGAAAATGCCGAGGAAGCTGTTGCCGAGCCCGATGGACACCTTCACTCCTACGGAAAACTAGAAAGCAAACCGGGACGAAAAATGTCACACTATACACTTCTCGGAGAAGATATGGATCAGACTTTTGAACGAGCCAGAAAGCTCACCGCTGGAATTGAAATTTAAACGGTTCACTGAGAGCACCCCAGATTGATGTAATTTGATGGGCATGAAATTACTTCAGTCAGTTAGTTATGAAAATTACCGATTCAACTCGATCAGAATAAGAAGCTTTTACTTTTAAATACAGTCTGATTCTATATATTTCAAAAATTGATCAATCACAATAAACCGCCAAATATGAAAACGATGCTTACCAATTCTCTAACACTTAAAAGTTTTATTCTGATTGCGGGATTTTTTTGGCTCGCTTCCGGGTGTGCGAATACCCAGCCTGCAATTCAGGAAACTCAGCAGGAAGATTCCATTGAAAGGTTAACCGAAGAAGATTATAAACGTGCAGAGTCCTTACTGGGTCAGCACACCAACTCATTGGTTTATAACACAACCTCAAACATGAACTGGCAGGATGATGGCCGAATCACATACCGACAAACCGTGCCCGGCGGTGCAGAATTTATGGTTGCTGATCCTCCAACCGGTGAGATAGACAAGGCATTTAATCACGAAGCTC
This sequence comes from Rhodohalobacter sp., assembly GCF_041686455.1. NCBI lineage: Bacteria > Pseudomonadati > Balneolota > Balneolia > Balneolales > Balneolaceae > Rhodohalobacter > Rhodohalobacter sp. Next base: position 27,837 of record NZ_JAWLDW010000010.1, on the reverse strand, counting down.
TTGCTCAAACACTTTCCAGGTTAACAGAGAATACAATTGATGCCCTCGACTTGCCTTTCCGTGATTTTAGTTTTTCTGAAAATGGTTCCAAGATCAATTTTATGGCAAACGGAAATCTCTTTTCATGTGATATTGATGGATTAAACTGCGAATCGTCAGATGTGCAAAACCAGTATAGTCGATTTACTGAGTCACTCTCTCCCGATGGCTCAAAAGTAGCTTTTATCCGCGATTACAACCTCTGGATGCGGGATCTCGCCTCCGGTAGTGAAACACAACTCACTTTCGACGGGGAAAAAGATTACGGCTACGCAACCAACAATGCCGGGTGGACCAAGCGGGATGCCCCGGTTATGATTTGGTCTCCCGACTCAAAACGAATAGCTACATTCCAACAGGATGCACGTAATACGAAAGAGATGAACCTGGTTTCCACAGCCATTGGCCATGGAGAACTTCAACAGTGGAAATACCCGCTTCCCGGTGATAAACACATCTTTATGGTAGAACGCGTGGTCATCAATCTGGATGGTGAAGAGCCTGAACTTGTTCGTCTGGATATGGAGCCCGATTATCAGCGATCTACCATTACCGATCATATTGCAGGCCGCGACGGTTCATTGCTGGATACCGAGTGGAGCAGCGACAGCGAATCACTAGCCTTTGTCTCTGTATCTCGCGATCACAAAGAAGCTCACCTTCAAATAGCTGATGCAAACACCGGAGAAGTCACTTCCGTGCTGGATGAAAGACAGGACACCTTTTTTGAATCGGGTATTAACTCCATTAGCTGGAGATATCTCAAGGATTCAAACGAATTTATATGGTGGTCTCAGCGAGATAACTGGGGACATCTATACCTGTATGACGCAAACAGCGGTAGGCTGAAAAATCAAATTTCATCCGGTGACTGGAATGTGCGGGAAGTTTCTCACATTGATGAGCAAAATCGAGTCATCTATTTCATTGGTTCGGTTCATGAGGAAGGAGACCCATATTTCCAATACCTCTACAAAATCAATTTTGATGGCAGTGGACTTTCACTTCTAACTCCCGGAATTGCAAATCACGATGTAGACCTGAATGTTGAAGCCGGGATGCTGGTCGATACTTACTCCACTCCTGATACTCCACCGGTAACCGTAGTTCGTGATCTCGACGGTAACGAATTGATGGAACTGGCTGAAGCAGATATTACCGAACTGGAAGAGCATGGCTGGAAGGCTCCAACCCCATTTTCCGTGAAAGCCCGTGATGGTGTAACTGATCTTTACGGATTGATATATACCCCAACCAATCTGGACGAATCAAAATCCTATCCGGTGTTGAACTATCTCTATCCGGGTCCACAGAGCGGCAGTGTTGGAAGCCGTTCATTCAGGGCGTCCCGTTCTGATAAACAAGCCATGGCAGAACTTGGGTTTATTGTTGTGGAAGTTGACGCGCAGGGTACTCCGGGACGATCCAAGGAGTTTCATGATTTCTACTACGGCAATATGGGAGATAACGGAGTTCCTGATCAAATCGCAATGATTGAACAGCTCGCAGAACGCCACTCTTACATAGACATCGACAGAGTGGGTATTTATGGCCATTCGGGCGGTGGATTTGCATCAACGAGTGCAATACTGACCTATCCTGACTTTTATAAAGTAGCGGTGTCGGGTGCAGGAAATCACGATAACCGAAACTACACCGATGCCTGGGGCGAAAAATGGCAGGGACTGCTCGAAGAGACCGAAGACGGAACCAATTACGATAATCAGTCGAATCCTCTTTTAGCTGAAAATCTGAGAGGAAAGCTACTGATTACCCATGGCACCCTCGACAGTAACGTTCCGCCATATAATACATTGATCGTAGTAGACGCATTAATCGAAGCCAACAAAGACTTTGATATGATCATGCTGCCAAATCGTGGCCATGGTTATTACAGCGAACCGTTTATGATGAGAAAGCGATGGGATTACTTTGTGAAGCATCTCAAGAATACCGATCCGCCTAAAGAGTTCGAATTCGGTCAGAACTAAATATCATATTTTACGAAATAAATAATGCCCTGTTAGATATTCTCTGCAGGGCATTTTTTTTGATCAGATTACAAAAACTATCGAGGAAGAACCGGCGGAAAGATTCTTCAGGAAAATACAGAGATTTCTCCCGGTCTCGGTTTCATGGAATTGCTTGAAGACCCTGAAGGAAACCGAATTGCACTTCACTCCCATCATTAAGTAATGAGCTTTCCCTGATCCAATTCCATCGTGTAACATTTGCTATTGTATCAGGCTTAAATATGGTAGTTGGATCGAGGAATCTGCTCATAATTGTATAACAATTCCGATCTCATTTCGTATTGGAATAGTGAAGTGTAAGTTGAATCACAAATCCCCTTAACAAAATGTTGTACAACACTTTATCTATTTTCAAAAAAGACAACAACAGCACCAATCAAACATTTCAATTTTCATACCTAACCATATTGGGTCTGATAGCTACTCTTCTACTTATCACTGGCTGTGACCTGACCGACAGTGATCAAGAGGCAACTATTTTTGAAACAGATTTCAGAAGTGAAAGAGCAGATTGGGAATCACTTTATACCGGTTACCCGGTTGGCGACGAAAAGAATATGGAGTTCGACAATGGCATAAAATCACTTCCTGAACCATTAAACAGTTCGGAGAATGGTTACTACATAACGGCACTAAACCGAAGCGATAATGTAAAAATGCTTCTTAGAAATCAAATAGATGGGCTCGATCCAAATACAACATACAGCGTTCGTTTTACGGTACGTTTTGCCACCGAGGAACCATCCGGTTGTGCGGGAGTAGGCGGAGCACCAGGAGAAGCAGTTAAAGTCATTGCAGATGCATCCGAAATTCGGCCTGAGCCAATCATTGAGAATGAAGGAGATGACGGATACTATCTTCTGAATATTCAGTATATGGGTGACTCTCAGGAGTGGTACCAGAATGCAATCATGGGAAATATTGCAAACAGCCGCGAATGTGAAGATGGAGACGAGTTCGAAATTAAGGAAGTCTCTTCCGGGCTGAGTCACAGCACGGTTACAACCAATGAAAATGGTGAAGCCTGGCTTATATTTGGTACACGTTCGGGCTTTGAAGGTCAAACAGAACTTTATTACACCTATTTTAAAGCAGAGTTCAGAAAGTAGTTCACTCTTTCCCAATGAATTAGCTTAAATTCTTGTTGGTAGTAGGCCAAAGGTGAATCATATATCAATAAAGAATGAGTCTTAAAAAACCCGGTATCCCCTTCTCAATTCTGGATCTGGCAGTTGTGACGGAAGGGAGTTCTATTACAGGAGCAATTTCAAACAGCAGGGACCTTGCAATACAAGCGGAGGATCTCGGCTATAATCGTTTCTGGATGGCAGAGCATCATAACATGGAGAATATTGCCAGTTCTGCCACCTCCGTTCTCCTTGGACACATTGCCGAGGCAACCACCAAAATCCGTGTTGGGTCCGGAGGAGTGATGTTGCCTAATCACTCACCTCTGGTGATTGCAGAACAGTTTGGAACGCTTGCCTCGATCTATCCGGGAAGAATTGATCTTGGACTTGGGCGAGCGCCGGGTACAGATCAGGTTACTGCCAACGCCATTCGAAATGATCGCATGCAGCAGGTTCAAAAGTTTCCTAAGCATATCAAGCAGCTTCAACAGTATTTATCTACTGAAAACAGCACCGCTGCGGTACGGGCTTTTCCCGGCGAAGGCACTGAAATTCCGATCTGGATATTAGGCTCCAGTACAGACAGTGCATTTCTGGCTGCAGAGTTGGGTCTGCCCTACGCATTTGCCAGTCATTTTGCTCCTCAACAGCTAATGCCTGCCATTCAGCTATACCGCAGACATTTTAAACCATCCAAACAGCTCGATTCCCCCTACATCATGCCTCTCGTCAATATTATAGCATCTGAAACGGACGAGCAGGCTGAATATCTTTCCACATCCATGAAGCAGATGTTTATGGGTGTCATCACAGGAGAGCGCAAACCGATGCCACCTCCTGTGGACGATATGGACTCCATCTGGAATGAGCACGTAAAGTATGGAGTCAACCAAATGCTTACCTACTCTTTCATCGGCAGTAAAGAAACCATCGAAAAAGATGTAAACCATTTTATTGATCAAACCGGTGCAGATGAAATTATGATAGCCTCTTACATTTACGATCATAATGAAAGGGTGAAATCACACCGACTTTTCTCTGAAGTGATGAATGCAACAATTGCCTGATGATAATCAGCTTTATATTTATCAAAATTTTCTTCCTCAATTTCGTAGCGCAATTCGTACATTCTTGTTGAAACTTTTTTTCATGATTGAGTCTAAATATCAAACAACAAGTAAAAGTTATGAGCAGTAAACCAATAGTAGGCGTAGTAATGGGCAGCGACAGCGACTGGCCAACCATGAAAGAGGCAACGGAAATTTTAGCTCATTTCGGAGTTCCTTACGAAAAACAGGTCGTTTCCGCTCATAGAACTCCGGACGTAATGGCCGAGTATGGCTCTCTTGCCCGTGAACGTGGATTGAAAGTGATCATTGCCGGTGCCGGTGGTGCCGCTCACCTGCCCGGAATGCTGGCTGCATATACAACTCTTCCGGTTATTGGCGTGCCAGTTAAGACAACAGCACTTGGCGGACTCGATAGCCTCTATTCCATCGTACAGATGCCTAATGGTGTACCGGTTGCTACCGTTGCTATTGGTAAAGCGCGTAACGCAGGACTGCTTGCTGTTCGGATGTTAAGTATGAATGACACCGACCTCGCTGAGAAGCTGGAAGACTACCACCTCAGCATGGCAGATGAATCGATTGAAAAAACCAAAAATCTGAAGTAGTTACGTCAATTGAATAATAAAGTTGTCAATATCACTATACTGGTCTTGCTTGTGGTATTTATACTCTTTAGGGTAAATACTGCACTGAAACAGATGAACAGCAAAGAGGAGCAGATATCGCAATCTATTGAAAATTTGCCGGCTGTCTTTTCTGGCATATTGCCCTGTGCAGATTGCCCCGGGATTGAATCGATTGTGGTTCTCAATGAAGAAAGTTTTGAAGAGTTGAGTCACTATCAGGATCGTGGCAATAATCTTTACCAGGTTGATGGAACATGGACACTAACCGGAGACACCCTAAAACTATATAGGGTCGAAGATGAATTGCACAAGGCATTTGTGTACAGCAGAGAACAGATCAAATTGTTGGATCGGGATCTTCAACCCATTACCGGAGACTTAGAAGAGAACTATACGCTCGATCGATCTCCTGAGCAGGAATCGATCCGAAGCAGACATTCAGAACTTCAGGACGAAGGAGTAGATTTCCTGGCAAATGGCAACGAACCATTCTGGTCTGTTCAAATCAATTTTGATGGTCAGCTGGTATACCAAACTCCGGGATCTGAAACGCCTTATCCATTTAGTGAGTTCGAAGAAATCGTGGAAGATCAAAAAACAATGTACAGCGCTGATAACATGCAGATCACGATTATACCGGGATACTGCAGAGATTCAATGAGCGGATTTCTTTTTACGCATAAGGTTGAAATTCAAACCAAAGGACAGGATATGACCGGCTGCGGCAGGTATTTATGATTGAGTTTCGCCGGCTGACTTATTGTACTCAATGATTTTCTGGTATGCTTCAAGAACAGCTTCCGTTGATTTTTTCTGAATAACCACTCCATGTTTTTTGGCAATATCCTTTGCATTGAGCGGTGCAAAAGCCATCTTCACTTTTTTTAGCGCCGGCACATCTCCACTACTGTCTCCAATGTATGCCATCTGTTCAAAAGAAATATCCAATGCTTTACTTAACAACTTAAATCCCTGAAGCTTGTCGTTTCCGGGCATTAGAGTATTCACTGAAATATCCGTGGCATGAACTTCCATGCCCGGGTAGTCATTTTTAACTTTTTCGAGTATCAGACCGTGGAGTTTTTCAATGACCTTTACGTCCGGCCCCACTATTCCCGCATCCATCATTTTAGTAAACTCCAGGTTCACACCGGGGTAGTTAGGTAATACCTCTTGGGTCAGCCATTTTTTCATTTGCCTTATCGGTTCCATCTCCCCATTCTCAGTGTTGATGGCAGTTTCAAACCGATGGCCGTCCCAGTGAAAAAGACCTGCACTTTCAAAAACGAATGGCAATTTTATATCCAGCCACTGCGCCACTGCCTCAGCGTACGGATATGGGCGACCGGTGCAGATCGTGAGCGGTGGAATAATATCCAAAGAACGACTCTCAATATTCAACTCTCTTATTCTATTGATTGCGTCCCAATTTGGGGTTCTGAACGGTTCAGATATGCATCCGTCCAAATCTGTTACAAACAGTTTTATCATGCTACTTGAGTTTCTCTTTTCTGGAATTATTTCGATTTAAATGATCCGGAAAAAACAATCCGGTTATTAAAAATAACATTCCAATCATCATTAAAATCTGGTATTGATTCTCGTAATCAGCGTATTCCTGGCTCGAAAATTCCCCCCTCTGAAGTTCATCTAATCGAGCAAAAAGGGGTTCAATTGTATCACTTCCCCTGCGGATTGAAAAATACTCTCCGCCTCCTGTTGAGGCAACTTCCCGCATTGAATTCTCCCCTAAACTGGAAGTAACCGTATTTCCTTCCCGGTCCCGATGGTATCCGGTCATTCTTCCCTGTTCATCATAGATCGGAATGGGGCCACCCTCCAGTGTTCCGACGCCCAAAGCAAAAACCGTTACATCCAGACTTTCCAGTTTTTCCAGTTCTTCACTGTAATCCGGGCCGTGATTTTCTCCATCCGCTATAAAAAGAAGAACATTCGACGCGTTCTGCCTGTCAATGGATTCAAACACCTCAATGGCTCTTTGCATGGCCGTCTGAAAGTTTGTGCCCGACACAGGGATTTGATCCGTATTGGATACATCAAGGAAGAGTCGAAGAGCGGAATAATCCGTGGTTATAGGCGCCTGAACGTACGCATCACCGGAAAAAATTATTAATCCAATTCGATCCCCGGTTAGCCGGTTTACCAATCGATTAATTTCAAACTTCGCCTTATCTAATCTGCTGGGTCTCACATCTTCAGCGTTCATGCTTCTCGATAAGTCCAGCGCTACCATGATATTTAAGCCGGAACGCTCAATTTCCCGAACTTCAGTGCCGATTTTAGGACCGGCCAGGGCAACTATAAAGAATAATATTGCTCCCAATATGGAGTACAATCTGACTTTGTCTCCTGTACTCCAATAATTTTTACGAAGCTGAAAAATGAGTCGTTCATCAAAAAGCTCATCTCTCTTTTTTCGCTGAACCTGCCTGAACCAATAGTACAGTCCGTATAAAACCGGCAGTAGCAATAACAGCCATAAATATGAGCTATTTTCCCAAATCATCTATTTTACCTGATTAAATTCTTTCCAAAGATAGCACTCTTTTAAGAGAAGACGAACGAGGATTTCCTCTAAATCGTATAGAAATCGCTTTTCGGGATTCATTTTTTTAACTGATCATTATTGTACTGTGATTGATCAAATTAGTTATTTGGCAACCTTCCCTGCTTTGACGGATCAAGATCAAGCCAATGGATACATTTTGTTGTAAATAAAATCATCGCAACAGAGTCTCAATACTGTTTTGTACCACAAAGCAATCTCTCTATATGTGGGTAAATGATGTTGAATTTTTAGCATAGCTAGCCTGGAAGGGCGCGCCGATCTCAGCAATCAGAGATGATTCACTTTACCTACCTAAGAACTCACTGCCTCATTTTCCATTTTCTGCTCTCTCTGCTCTTTCTCTTCAGCCGGTGCAATTTTAAACAGCCAGAAAATCCCGGAAACTACAAGCAGCCCGGAGAAGAGTGCCATCGTCTCCCTGAGGGAGAGAATTCCAAACTCCAGTATAAGAGCTGCCACCGTTACGGATACAGACTGAGCAAGCGTAAATAGCAGCCACTCTAAACTGAACACACGTCCCCTGTACTGATCCGGTGCCCGCCGCTGAACAAGTACTGTACTCATTACCCAATTCGACCCAGAGGCCATATGAGCCAGCATTACAAATAACCCCATCCAGAATAGTAGTTCGGAATAGCTAACAAATGCGTACATCAGGCCGGCAAAGATCATAAAAAATCCCATCCCTCTCACCCAAGTGCTTTCGCTTTTCAGCACCCTTCTTCCCACAACAGGCCCGAGCCCGGTACCAATTCCCCTGGCCGCATAAAGAATTCCGAGGCCGATACTGCCCATCATTAATACATCTTCGGCAACAATAATCAGCATGTAGACCAATGCCCCAATACACATCGTAAATGAGCCCTTGGCCAGTGTTGGCCTCAATACATTTTTGTTATTGCGCAAATATCTGATACCGTCCTGAATTCCATACAGAGGATTCCGGGTTCGGTGTTTCTCCTCGGCAGACATCATTTTCTGAGGAATATCCGCTTTGTAAATAAACCAGGAAGAAAAGATGTAGGTTAAGCCGTTAATCAAAAAAACCAGGTCCGTTCCCAGCCACTCTGTAGCAAATCCTCCAACAGCCATCCCTGACGTGAATATAATGCTCCAGGACGCCGCTGATAAAATATTGGCATTCACCAGTTCAGCCGAAGTGGTAACGTTGGGTATGGATGATGTTTTTGCCGGCTCAAAAATAGCCGAAAAAGCCATCTGTATGGCAATCAGTACGTAAGCAAGCCAGAGAAGGGATTCCGATGTGATAAAAATAAAGCCTAATACAATGATACCGCGTATAATATCGCACCAGATCATCAGCCTGCGACGACTGAAACGGTCGGTAATATATCCGGCAATTGGTGAGAATGACGCCAGACTCAGCATTTTTACAACAATGATGAGCCCCAGCAGCAGTTCGGATCCGCTGTATTGCTGAATGATGGCATATACTGCCAGTATCCCAAACCAGTCTCCAAAATTGGATATAATCTGGGCAAGCCATAGCCTTCTATAGTTATGATTCTGACTAATTAAATCCAGATATGGCTGTATCTTACCTTTCACTAATCTACTTTACACCGGTGCTTCCAAAACCGCCTCGCCCGCGGTTGGTTTCAGGCAATGAATCAGTCTCTTCAATTTGTGGCTGATAAACCGGCGCGATAACCATTTGAGCAATGCGGTCGCCATTCTCAATTACGTATGGTTCCTCTCCATGATTGATCGCCAAAACTTTTACTTCTCCCCTGTAATCTGAATCGATCGTGCCTGGTGTATTTAACATGGTAACGCCTTGTTTATAAGCTAGTCCGCTGCGAGGCCTTATCTGTGCTTCGTAACCCATCGGCAACGCCATCTGAAATCCCGTTGGAATCAAATCCCGCTCACCGGGCTCTAAAGTTTTAGGTTTATGAAGAGCAGCTCGGATATCCATACCGGCCGCTTCATCGCTTTCATAAGCGGGTAAAGGCAGGTTTTTTGCATGATCGAGTTTTTTGAAAAAAATTTTAATTCTCTCCTCTGCGCTCATAATTGATTAACCGTACTTTTACATTTCCAAAAATTACGCGTACATGTGCTTCAACGGGTACTCGAAGATCGTCAGTTGAAAACCAGGATTTAAATTTCCCGTTAAAACCAAAAGGCCCGTCTACATCTGCAACGCCTTCACTTCTGTACGTCTCTATAGGTTCGTCAAATGCGTCATATTCCCGCATTTCAGTTTTCGGACCACTTTTGGCGGTTACCAAACCCATCTCTCCTTCTATATAAGCAGGCAGTGTATACTCTTCTTCAAGTCCCGCAAATTTTCTGGAATAATAGAAAATAATGTCCCCTCCACTTGCCGGTTCTTCCAGTGCAAGCGTATCAGTAGGTTCTCCTTGTTCATAAAAATGAACGGCATCAGCCTCCCGGTCAAATATAATCCTGGCGCTGTCGTACTCTTCATCGTGAACATCATCCCGCCAAAAAACAAAGCTGTAGGGCCATTTCTCATTGTACTGAAAAATGTTTTCGTAATTTACGATCTTGGTTCCCATAAACGGAAGACGACTGTTTGAGCGCATGGTCGTTCTGAGATGGTACGCTTTTTCGTCGTTGTAGGTCGTGTCGGGCAAAAGTTCTACGTCTACCCATCCGAGCGTAAAAAATCCATATCTCACCTCATATTCGAAAACTTCCCTGGCCTCCAGCATCTCTTCCGTTGATGGAGTTTCTTCCCGGTCTCTTTCATACGTGAAGTCAGTTTGGGCAAATACAACCGGAACAGTGGCTAGAAATAAAAACAGAAAATTACTCAACAAATGCTTCAAAAGCGTCCTCATCATATCCAACTAAAATTGCTTCTCCTTCTACCAATACCGGCCTTTTGATCATCACCTGATGCTCAAGCAGTTCATTAAACAGCTCGTCGTCGCTTAAATTCTTGTCTTTCAGGCCAAGTTGTCTCCACTTCATACCCCGTCGATTAACAAGAACGTCCAGCCCGATCTGATTCACAAACGACTCTAGCTCGTCTCTCGTTAGCGGCTCTTTTTTAAGATCTACAAATTCATATTCGACCTCATTTTCTTTCAGCCACTTGAACGTGTCGCGCACTTTGTTACAGTTTTTAATCCCGTAAACTTGTATCATTACTGTACTTCTTTATTTTAATTTCTATTTGTCTAAAAATACAACATTTTTGTGACGATTTCGTCACTCTATAAGAAAGAACTGAATCGATTGATACTCCATTTCATCTAAATCAGCTATTGTGATTTTTTACAAAAAACTACTTTTCCCAGCCATATTCATTCCCCTTTTTTTAATCGCTGGATGCAATCAAAGCAGTGATCAAAGAGATTTTGAAAGGGAAGCATTTAATTTACCCGAAGGAATTACCGAAACCAGCAATAACGGAACTGTAATAAACAATGACCCGGACGACTGGAGAGTAGCGCCTTTTTTCCAGGGAGTTTTAGAAGTGGACGCAGCGTATCCAAACCCGGTTTTATCTTCAGAACAAGTCTCTCTGGATGTTGTCGTTACCGGTGTTGAGTCAGTCTCAGGTTTAAGAGTTTACGCTTACTATGGAGACAATAATGTCCGCCCGGTTTTTGAGGATTTGCGTAGTCCTGTTCCTCCGGGATTGACATCTTTGCCGCTATCTCCGCTGGATATAGCGCAGTTCAGAGAAAATCCGCAGGGCACTTATCGTATTGTCCTAGTGGATGCTAACGAAAACGTCATCACTTACGGTGATATCAAGGTTGAATAGAAATAAATCCGTATTGTCATTCAATGAGTCAGCCTCTATCTTCTTATTCTATGCCGAAAGAAAAATTAACACTATCTGAAAAATCCATTCTCAGGGAGCTTATTTTCCCTGAACCATTTTCTCACATCCAGGATGAGACAGGACTAAGTTACGGTGCCATTCGTGATGATTTGATTAAACTGATCAATCACGGTTACATTGAAGTTTTTGACTCCGAGACACTTCTATCCGTTTCTCCATTTTACGATTCGGATAATATTCAGCAGTTTAGTTTCAAGGCCACTAAAACAGGACTAAAAAGCATACAGAGCCATGCAATTTGAATCTACTATAGACGATCGGTCATTTGACGTTGAAATCGATCACGAAAAACATTCAGCTACCATAGAGGGCAAAGAGATGACCTACGAGCTGATATCGCAATCCAATGGGCGTGTACTCTTTCGCACAGGAACTAAATTGTACATCATTGATAACATTGAAGTAGATAAACAGAACATCTCCTTTTCAATCGACGGCCTTTTCGTAAAAACAGTTGTTAAGGATGAGCAAGAGTTACTTTTAGAAAGACTTGGTTTTTCTACTGACGAGCTTGCATCTGTTGGTCTGCTTGAAGCCCCGATGCCCGGAAAAATTCTGGAGCTTCTGGTTGCGGAAGGTGATGAAGTTGAAGAAGGCCAGCCTGTTGCCATCCTGGAAGCCATGAAAATGGAAAACGAATTAAAAGCTCCGGCATCGGGTATTGTGGCATCTGTTTCAGTTGCAGAAAGCGATAATGTTGAAAAAAATCAAACCATTTTAGAAATTGAGCCCCGTGGATAAATTTGTTATTAAAGGCCCAACTCCGTTAAAAGGTAAAATTGCAGTCAGTGGCTCAAAAAATGCCGCTCTTCCTCTTATGGCCGCATCACTTCTCGCTGATGGACCCTCTACACTACACCTTATTCCGAAACTGCGAGATATTTACACATTTAACAATGTGATTCGCGTAACGGGTACAAAGGTCAACTTTCTTGAAGAGGAGAATAAATTAGTGATCGACCCAACTCACCTCAGCCATGTGGAAGCACCTTACGATCTGGTACGAAAAATGAGGGCTTCCTTTTATATGCTTGGCGCACTTTTGGGACGAATGGGAAAAGCCCGTGTTTCACTTCCGGGAGGTTGTGCCTGGGGGCCTCGCCCGGTTGACCTGCATCTGAAAGGTATGGAAGCGATGGGCATCAACATCGATTTGGAAGAAGGTTACGTTGTAGCCTCAATTGATGGTGATGAAGTTGAAGGCGGGGAGTATACTCTCGACCCAAGCAGTGTTGGGGCAACCATCAACCTGGTGATCGCGGCAGCTAAGCGAGCTAGAAAATTCACCATCAAAAATGCCGCAAAAGAGCCGGATGTCGTACTGCTCTGTAATATGCTTGTAAAAATGGGCGCTAATATTGATGGAATCGGGACGAATACACTGACAATCCGAAAAGCCGATAACCTTAAAGGAGTGGAGATGTCTAACGATCCAGACAGGATTGAGACCGGAACTTATATGATTGCCGCTGCGATGCATCCGGAATCGGATCTGACATTAACCGGTTGCAAGCCGGAAGATCTTGGTACATTTCCGAAACATTTTAAAAAACTTGGTGTGGATTTGAGTATCGATGGCTCAACTATCAGAATCAAATCGAATGATAATATTAAACCCGTATCTGTAGAAACTGAGGTCTATCCCGGCTTTCCTACCGACCTTCAGGCTCAGTGGGCAACTTTAATGACGCAGGTTAATGGGAAATCCAAAGTGACAGACACCATATATTTTGACAGATTCAGCTACGTTCCTGAACTAAACAGGCTTGGAGCCAATTTAGACGTCGAAAAAAATTCCGTGTCTATAGAGGGAAAAACTGAACTTAGCGGTGCTTCGGTGATGAGTACCGATCTCAGGGCCAGTGTTAGCCTGGTTATGGCCGGCATGGTGGCAGAAGGCACTACCGAAGTACTTCGTATCTACCATCTCGACAGAGGATATGAGAATCTCGAAAAAAAGCTAAATGCAGCCGGCGCATCCATCAAAAGAATGAGTGAAGAGTAATAATTTGTGATTCTTTTCTTCAAAACCATTCAATATTTAATTATTAGTCAACTTTCTACTATATTTAGACATTGGAGCAGTTCGAAAACAATTCTGCGAACTCGACATTCTATTATATTGATATTTAAAGTTTTACGACATATAACCCCTTATTTGATATTTCGCTTCAAAGCGGTCTGCCGCTCTGTTGCGTACTCAGATTTTGGCATTTCCGGGCCTAGTAAAGCGCCCACACCTATTTCTAACAAGAATTCTAACAGTTTAGCAACTCGCTCTGCTTTATCTCGTGCAAGTGACCATCTGGAAAACCAAGTACTGTTTTTAAATACCCACCAGATCTTTTTGATTGTGAAGTGTAAGCTTAGCGAATTGCTGATGAAATTTTACCGCTTACATGAAGAACCAGATCATTATACACTCATCGGGGAACCAAACCCGTGTTGCACTGCTGGAAAACAAAGAACTGGCACAACTTTTTATAGAATCTGAAGAGAATCAACGAACCGTTGGCGATATCTATCTCGCCCGCGTTCATAAAGTAATGAGCGGCATCCGTGCTGCATTTATCGATGTTGGTATGGAGAAAGACGCTTTTCTTCACTTCTCTGATGCCGGCGATCATCTCGGCGATTACATCAAGATGATGAATGGCCCAAAAAGTATCTCCAAGGATGCCAATAAAGAACTTCAGAAATTTGATAAGTTATCCAATAACGAGAAGCAGATTCTCGCAGGCAAACTGCTTCAGAATAATCAGAGAGTCCTCGTACAGATTGTAAAAGAGCCAATCGGTTCAAAAGGACCACGAGTATCAACAGATATTACTATTGCCGGTCGATTCCTGGTTCTCATTCCGATGGGTAATTATATTGCTATTTCTAAAAAAATCAATAGCGGGCGTGAAAGACGGCGTCTGAAGAAAATTGCCGGTGATATGTTACCGGATGGGTTTGGCGTAATTATCCGAACAGTTGCACAGGGTCAAGATAAAGAGTCTCTTGAAGACGACATGCGTACCGTTTTGAAAAAGTGGGAGCGAATCCTCAATAAGCTCGAAAGTGCCAAGCCGCCAACACTACTCTATAAAGATCTGGACATCACCGAAAGTTTGATTCGTGACCTTTTTGCCAAACAGTACGATCGTGTTTTAATTGACGACTATCAGCTCTACAAGTCCATTAAAAGCTATGTTTCGCAAATTGCGCCAAAAATGTTACCAAGTGTGGAACTCTACAAAGGCAAAGATCACATTTTTGATCATGTGAATATTGCTCACGATGTAAATTCCATTTTCAGCCCCAGGGTGCGGATGCCATCTGGCGGTTATCTCATTTTTGAACAAACAGAGGCAATGTATGTTGTGGATGTAAACTCGGGTCCGTATGCCGCAAAAGAGAAGCAGGAAGACAACTCCCTGAAAACAAATCTCGAAGCTGCGCGGGAAATAGCCAAACAGCTTCGGTTGCGCGATATTGGCGGTATTATCGTTGTGGATTTCATCGACCTTAGGCACGATAAAAACCGTAAAAAGATCTATGACGAACTGAAGAAAGAATTTAAGAAAGATCGTGCCAAAACAAACGTAATTGGCATGAGTGATTTTGGCCTGATACAAATTACCCGTCAGCGAATTCGCCCGAGCGTGGTTAATTCCGTATCGAAAGTCTGCCCTACTTGCGGCGGATCGGGCTCTGTTGTCAGTCAGGATACGATCGTAACGGATATTGAGAGCTGGATCAGTAAATTTAAGTATAGTACAGAATACCGAGCGGTGGATATCTACATCAACCCTTACCTGAGATCTTATCTCACGCGAGGGCTCTTTAGTCTGCGTTTTAAATGGATGATGAAGTACAAACTCAAAATTTCATTTATTCCGGACGAAACCATATCTCTGAATGAGTTTAAAGCAACTCTATCAGGTTCTGATCTGGAAATTACAGACGTTGTTCTTCAGGGAGATTCACTTGATAAAATTTTAGCGGCACACGAAGTACAGAGTCGTGTAATTGAAACTGAAAATAATGTTTCACGTCAGGTGGATTACTACTCCAAAGATGATAAAAAAAGGCAAAAAAAACGCCCAAGCCGTCCAAAAAGACCTGTGCAACAGAACAACTAGTTGAACTGTAATAACACAATAATTTTGATAACTTTATATGACTAATCTGAACAATTTGCACGCTACCACTGTGCTCGGAATCATTCACAACGGTAAGGTTGCATTGGGTGCAGATGGACAAGCTACACTGGATAAAACCGTAATGAAATCTACGGTGAAAAAAGTACGTGAGCTGCAAAAAGGCACTATTCTGGCAGGATTTGCTGGTTCTACAGCAGACGCTTTTACCCTATTTGAAAAATTTGAAGAAAAATTAAACAGCTACAATGGCAACCTTCAGCGAGCTGCGGTTGAAATGGCTAAAGAGTGGAGAAAAGATAAGTTTCTCCAAAAACTTGAAGCACTCCTTGTAGTTATTGATAAGGACACTCCCCTTCTCATTTCGGGACAGGGCGATGTAATTGAACCGGACGATCAGATATTGGCAATTGGCAGTGGAGGTTCTTTTGCACTGGCAGCAGCCCGGGCTTTAAAAGATAACGCACCGGAACTATCTGCAAAAGAGATTGTTGAAAAGTCCCTGCACATTGCTGCAGACATCTGCATCTATACGAATCATAATTTGACCATTTTAGAAATTGACGAGTAGTACCATGAAGTTAATTGAACAACAAAATTTAACCCCCCGCCAAATAGTTGCCGAACTTGATAAATATATCATCGGACAACAAAAGGCGAAGCGATCTGTATCCATTGCCCTTCGCAATAGATGGAGAAGACTGAAATCTGATCCTGAAATCCGGGATGAAATTATTCCAAACAATATTTTAATGATCGGGCCCACAGGCGTAGGTAAAACTGAAATTGCGCGGCGTTTGGCCAAACTGGCAGGTGCTCCGTTTATTAAAGTTGAAGCTTCGAAGTTTACAGAAGTAGGCTATGTAGGCCGCGATGTTGAGTCGATGATCCGTGATCTTACCGATATCGCTATCAATATGGTGAAAATGGAGATGCAAGAGCGCGTAAAAGGGAAAGCGGCAGAAATTGTAGAAGAAAAAATTCTGGACATTCTGATACCGCCCGTACGCAAGAAAAAATCCACAACATCTTCAACCGTTGATTCTAAAGAAGTAGGATTTAACCCGGACAAAGCCTCTGATGCTGAACTCAACGAACGTACCCGTGAGCGTTTCAGAGATAAACTTAAAAACGGTGAACTCGAAGATCGTGAAATAGAAATTGAAGTAGATTCGTCCAAAACCCCAATGATGCAGGTATTTGGACCGCAAGGAATGGAAGAGATGGGCATGAATCTGCAGGACATGCTTGGCAATCTGAGCGGTGGACGTAAAAAAACTAAACGCACACTCCCTATCAGCGAAGCTCGCGAAATTATGCTTGATCAGGAAGCGGAAAAATTGATCGACCACGAAGCTGCCGTTCAGGAAGCTCTGGAGAGAGTACAAAATCAGGGAATAGTATTCATAGATGAAATCGACAAAGTTGCAAGCGATTCGTCATCAAGCAGCAAAGGAAGCGGTGAAGTAAGCCGGCAGGGAGTGCAGCGCGATCTTCTCCCCATAGTTGAAGGAAGCACGGTAAATACCAAACATGGTATCGTGAAAACAGACCATATCCTTTTTGTAGGATCAGGTGCTTTTCACGTTTCAAAGCCTTCTGACTTAATTCCGGAACTGCAGGGACGCTTTCCTATTCGGGTTGAACTGAGTTCACTAACAGAAGAAGATTTCTTTAATATTTTGACTCAGCCAAAAAATGCATTGACGAAGCAGTATCAGGCTATGCTTCAATCGGAAGGCGTTCGAGTAGAATTTTCTGAAGGTGCTATTCGTGAAATTGCCAAAATTGCCGCAGAAGTAAATCAGCAGGTAGAAAACATCGGTGCCCGACGTTTACACACCATATTATCATCCCTACTAGAGGAACTACTTTTTGCAGTACCTGATGACATTCAATCTGGAGAAATTGATATTGACCGTGAGTATGTACAAAACCAACTCTCCGGCTTAGCCAAAGACAAAGATCTGAGTCATTATATTTTGTAAAAAGAAACTTTAATTTGAAATTTCAAGAAACGTTTTTGTGCATAATACGTTGAATTGATAGTAGTAAATATATGGATGGTTGATTATACTGTTTTGATAATATCATCGTTACACCCTAAAACAAGAAACTAAAAACTAATGTCTGTGAAGAAGTTTCTCGCTCCTCAACTCGCACTATTACTGATCCTTTCTGCCGTTTGGCTTGCCGGTGTTGATAAGGTTGTTGTTACAAATGACCAAGATCAGGAAAACTTACATAAATACCTTCAGGTCCAGCGTAGAGTCTTAGACAACTTTTTCGGAGATACGTCGATAGACCAGCTCTACGAACGAAGTATTGCCGGTTTAGTTAAAGGTATACAGGACAGCACTCTGGATATCTCAGCCACACCCATCGATACTACCCAGTTCAAATCCATCCAGAATTTGAGGGATTCCTACAATAGCTTTGAAGAAGCTTATCTATATGTGGCAAATAACTATCCTGATGAGGATATGGCTGACCTTACAGAGACTTCTATCCGCGAAATGCTTAAAACTCTTGATCCCCATTCTGTCTACATTGAAGCTGAAGATAGCGAGAGAATTGAGGAAGAGTTTGCAGGAAAATTTCAGGGAATCGGTATTCAGTTTAATATCATTCAGGATACCATTACAGTAATTACAGCAATTTCAGGAGGGCCAAGCGATCAATTGGGAATTATGTCAGGAGATCGCATCATCTCAATTGATGACTCCAGTGCTATTGGTTATGATAATGAAGATGTAATGCGACGTCTGAGAGGTGAAAAAGGAACAAAGGTAGACGTGGAAATACTCAGGCCTCGAAATTCAAGTCCAATAAACCTCACCATCGAGCGGGACGATATTCCACTGACGACGATCGACACTGAGTATATGGTTGATGATCAATCAGGATATGTTAAAATAAACCGGTTTGCAGCTACTACACATGAAGAATTTCTCGAATCAGTTGAAAAGCTTCGGGAACAAGGTATGGAGAGAATCATCCTGGATCTGAGAAACAATCCCGGTGGTTATCTGAGTCAGGCAATCGCCATTTCAGAGGAATTCTTCCCCAGAAATACGAAATTAGTTTCGACCGACAGTAAACACTCCCGATTTAATCAGGAGGTACACTCAAGCCGCAATGGTATATTAATGGATATTCCGGTCATCGTATTGGTTAATGAAGGTTCCGCATCAGCAAGTGAAATTGTAAGTGGTGCCATACAAGACCATGATCGAGGTTTGATCGTTGGTCGCCGTACATTTGGCAAGGGGTTGGTTCAGCAGCAATATGAGCTGGTCGATGGAAGTAATATCCGAGTTACGATTTCCAGATATCTGACTCCATCAGGCCGGTTAATTCAAAAGCCATTTGACGGGAAAAGTGAAGACTACGCTTTTGAATTTGTACATAGGTCATCCAACCCAGCTGTTGACGTAAAAGAGTTTAAAGACCAGGTACCCGATTCTCTCAAATATAGCACAAAAGCCGGCAGAGATGTTTTTGGCGGAGGTGGTATTGTTCCTGATATCTTAGTTGAACAAGACACCACTTCTTCTCCCTATCTGTTTAATTTCATGCTTGTAAACCGTGTAGATTTTAATTTCGTACGTGACTTCCTCGATGATAAAGGCGAAGAGTTCCGAGAAAAGTGGGAAAGTGATTTTCAGGCATTCAGAAACGATTTTGAATGGAGTGAATCCGATAAACAGACATTCCTTTCTCTGATGAAAGAAGAAGGACTCGAAATCGCAGATGATCTGGAAGAACCTGAAGTTGAGGATAATACCCTGAGATTGACACAGGAGATGTACGACGAACTTGTATGGATGAACTACGGTAGAATGAAAGCCGAAATTGCCCGACAGGTCTGGGGAAGTGAATACTTTTACCCAGTTGTAAATGATTACTTTAACGAATCATTATCTGAGGCTGTAAAGCTTTGGGATGAGGTTAAGGAACTCGAAACTTTTGCTTCCTCTAAAGCTGCAAGGTTTTAGCAGGTAAGCAGAAAATTAACGAAATTATTAAACGGCCTGTTTTCTAAAGCAGGCCGTTTTTATATCTGTCCGTGATAGTAACGGCAGCTGTTTCTGTGCGAAGTCTCTTATCTCCCAGAGAATATGAAACTCCGCCTCCAATCTTCAGTAAATTTCTCTCCGATTCTGAAAAACCACCTTCTGGCCCAACAACAAGCATTAATCTATCCTGATCAGATTTTGTGGACAACACATCATCCAAGGTCTCATCGGCATAGATCAATGACGTTGATTTCTCTCTTGCATCAATCGCAGAAGATAAGTTCTCGGCAAAACTTAATTTTGGTAAAAATAACCTTAGCGACTGTTTCATGGCAGACAGAACTTTTGCCTCAAGCCTGTCAAGCCGAACATTTCCTTTCTCGCTGTGATCACCTCTGAAAACAACGATCTCATCAGCACCAAGCTCCACACTTTTTTCGACTGCAAATTCGAGCCTGTCCCTCTTCTTGATCAACCCAATCACCAACGCTATATATGGACTTTTTTTCTCTTCAAAGGTCACATCAAGAATTTCACAAGCAACATCATTTTTGTGAATTTCAGACACGCTGCAATTGAACAACTTTCCATTCCCATCGGTTACAAATATCTGATCACCGGTTCTAATTCTTAAAACACGTGTGGCATGCTTCGCTTCTTGATCTTTAAGGCGTAACTGTTTGGGAGTAACTAAATCCGGAGTAGTATAAAAAAGATTCATCGTTTCAGATATCGGGCACTTCGATCAAATTCTGTTTCTCCCGTTTCCAGAACAAGTTTAACATATGGAGTACAAAGTTTGCAGTTGGTACACGCTATTTTTTTCTCCTGAATCTCTGCCACGCTATTAATTTCCTTTTCTCTTGCAATACGCTTTATTTCAGCGAAAGAGACCTCATGGCAAATACATCGATCAACTTTCATGTTCAGGTTTTTTTGTTAAATATCTATTTCTGTTTAAAGTGCTTACCCAATTTCAATCCTTGCCCCTGATAGTTACTCTTTATATCTGATCCATAAATTATGTCCGGAATTTCACTATTCGGTTCAAAATTCATACTGCAGAATGTTTGACCGTGTTCAATCAAAAATGGCACATCATGCGATCGAACCTCAAGCACAGCGCGAGCACCGCCATCTTCTGCAGACCCGCCAAATCCACTGTCAAAAAAACCGGCGTAGTGTGTTCGAAGCTCACCGGATCCGGTATCGTAAGCAATCATTTCCGCTGCTAGATGTTTTGGAATCCGGCATCTCTCCTTGGATGCGAAAATGTAGAATGCTTCCGGTTCTAAAATCAGGTGATCTTCACTAGCGGATCGAATGGGCTCCCAGAAATCCGAAACCTCATAATGATTGATCTTATCCAGATCGATTAAATCGCGGTGCTTTTTCGCCTTATAGCCTAAAACATCGTTCTCATTACTATGAAGGTTCACACTTAAGAAAAGTCCGTTGTTTACTTTCACCTCATCAAGGGGCAACGGCGTTCCGGATTCATCAAAAAGCAGTGGATCACCCGAGTGCACACGAAGCAGATCCTGATCCGTTAAAACCGTATGTCCATGACGGATACGTAGCTGATTTAATCGGTGACCGGTTCTAACCTTAATAGGAAATGATTTCGGCACAACTTCCAGGTAGAGGTTTCCTTCAAATCCGGGTTCTATCTCTTCAAAACGATGAGAATAATCTGTAATGACCCGAGTGAAAATATCGAGCCGGCCCGTTGTGCTTTTCGGGTTCGCCTTTGCCGTCAAGTTTTCTGCTGATACCAACCGAACAGATTGATCTCCATTCCCGTTGAACAATTTCTTTTGGGGAGAAAAGTGAGATGCGGGCATTTTCAGCTTCTCAAGTAATGGAATGATGTAAACGCAATTCGGTTCCAATACAGCACCATCTTCAATCGAAAAGCTGTATTGATGAAGTTTGTCAATTTTTTGCTGAACCGTCTCGCTCTCCGGTAAAAAGCTGCTCCGCACGCGATACGCTTTCTCACCAAGCCGGAGATCAATGGAATTAGGCTGAAACTGATCTTCCAGAATAGGATGACCATCTACTCCGGTAATAACCCCGGCTTCGTTTAAAACCTTCAGTTTTTGTATGGGTAAAATGCCCTTTGTTCGCAATATTACTTCGCTGGTAGTTGTGCTCATAATCGTTATTCATTTAATGATGCGAAGTTAACAATTTATGATCGTTTTTGAAGGCTAAATTTTGTTTGATGAAGAATACATGACCTGTCTTTTTTTTGACTCCCCCTTGCCACTCTCTGTTCTCTTTCGTTCACAAAGAGTGGAAACATTTAAAAATCGATGTCTGGATATCATCAACTCCGCAGGAGTAATCTGTTTATGTTTAAGTTATACCTCATTTTCCCACTGAATTAAAGAATTGGTTTCAATTGTAGATTTGAATTGAAGAGGTTATAAGGCGAAGTGTGCTTATTAATTTTATAACAAGGTTCAGCGTCTTACTGCCTCAATTCAGATTGGTTTGTGAATTTAGCCCTCTGTTCGGCAGATAAATTTTCAACTCCTTCCTGCTCTACCCATGTTACATCCCGATGGGATGTAGATTGTAAATCCTAATTCCTACTTTTAGATGTTTAATTTGAGTCAAAAAAAATTATTGAAACCAATAATCATACTATTGTAAATGTTTTGAAACCCTGGAATTAATGTGTTTTCAAGTTGTCCCGTAGGGACAATATATGGGTAGAATCACCCAAGCACCCCGACATCCCCTCCGAATAGAGGGATTGGTTTAAAATATTGATTTAAGTTGAGGCGGTAACAAAAGATTTACATTTCAAGCGATATTGTGTTGGGCTTATAGTGAATTTAAATTTCTGTTCGGTAGATAAATATTTTGCACCTTTCTGCCTTACCCATGTTACATCCCGACGGGATGTGGATTGTAAATCCTAATTCCTATTTTGAGATGTTTCATTTGGGTTAAAATTTTATTGAAACCATTCATCATACCATTGCTAATGGTTTGAACCCCGGTATTTATGTGCTTGCAAATTGTCCCGTAGGGACAAAATATGGGTAGGAATACCCATCGGTTCTCAAATTCCCCGCCGAACAGAAAGATTGTTTAAGATACAGGTTTGAATTGAGGCGGAATACAAAAACCTTATTTTAAACCACCATTTCACCCTCTCTCAAGACTTGATAAAAATATCTCTGTGGATTCCCGAATCTCTTTTTTCTGATCATCCGACTTTTTATTATCAAACATATTCACCATAAAATTCACTCGCCCACTGTCGTTAAACGTCTCTCTTTGCTTATCCACAAAATTCCAATAGAGATAATTAAACGGACATGCTTTATCCCCTGTCTTTTTTGTAACGCTGTATTCACAACTTTTGCAGTAGTCACTCATCTTGTTAATGTAATTCCCGCTCGACACATACGGCTTCGAAGCTAAAACTCCTCCATCCGCAAATGTACTCATACCCAAAACATTCGGAAGCTCTACCCATTCATATGCATCAGCGTAAGCGGTCAGAAACCAGCGTTCCAGCTCACGCGGATCTGTTTCCGTCAGATTGCTGAAGTTACTCAGGATCATCAGCCGTTGGATGTGATGTGAATAGGCTTCATTAATCACCGGTTTCAAACTCTGTTCCATACACTTCATTTTGGTTTCCCCGGTCCAATACATTTTCGGGAGTTTGTTTTCAAAGCCAAAATGATTTGTGTCCCTAACTTCCGGCATCATTGCCTCATAGTAGATGCGGATAAACTCTCTCCATCCGATAATTTGCCTGATAAGTCCTTCAACTGAATTGAGGCGTGCATTACCTTTCTCATAACTCTTGACGGCCTTCTCACATAACTCAGTAGGTGTAAGCAAGCCGTTGTTCATGTAGATGGACAGCTGTGAATGAAACAGCGTGTGATTTCCTGTTTTCAGGGCGTCTTCGTACGGACCAAACTGATCCAAGCGCTCATTAATGAATTGATCCAGAAGCTCAAGTGCCTGGTTCCGTCTAACGGCGTATCCGAAATTTTCAGATCTCCCAAAACTGTCAGGGAAATAATCATTTACCATTTCAATGACTTCCCTTGTAATCTCATCCGGTTCAAATCGTTTGATTTCCGGAACCGTGTGATCTTTTGGAAGTGATTCGCGATTCTGCTCATCGTAATTCCACTCCCCTCCTTCCGGCTCGTCACCGTTCATCAAATAGCCGGTTTTGCGGCGCATCTCCCTGTAGAAGTACTCCATACGGTAACCGGGCTCAATCTTCTCTTTCCACACCTCGGGATCAGCCAGAAAAAAACTGTTAGGAATCTCATCAACCCTGTCACCAAACTCACCGGCCACTTTTCGTAATCTCTCTCTGGAATCCCACTCAGACGGAGTCATAAACGTCAGCTCTCCTTCAAACTGAGTCAGTATTTCTTTCAGCCCATCATCAAAATGTCCGGGCGTGGAATGGTAAAACACATCAAAACCTTTTTTCGTACACTCAAGTGCGAAATGGCGCATGCTGCTCAACACGTACACGGCTTTCTTCTTGTGATGCGGAACCTCTCTGCCCTTCTGGCCGCTCTCCATAAAAATGAGAAGAGGTTTCTCTTTTTTAACCCAATCCGGCCATGCATCCAGGTTAAGCTGATCGTGGAGAATAAACACAGCATGATCAAAGCTTTTTAAATCTGGCTTTTCTATTGTCTGATCAATGTTTTTCAGATAAGGTCGGGACATCGATATTCATTTTGGTTGATTT
This sequence comes from Rhodohalobacter sp., assembly GCF_041686455.1. NCBI lineage: Bacteria > Pseudomonadati > Balneolota > Balneolia > Balneolales > Balneolaceae > Rhodohalobacter > Rhodohalobacter sp. The sequence continues at coordinate 3,588 of NZ_JAWLDW010000010.1, read as the reverse complement.
GATTGCAGACATCACAATTTCTATTAAAAAATCATTTCTTTCTTGCATTTCATCTTTATTACTACTTATTTAGTACTGATTAATTCGTAGAACAAAAACTTAGCCTTATAAATATGCGCAGATCACTCACACCCCTTGGAGAAACTGAAATGGAAATTCTGCACCACGTTTGGGAACTAGAAGAAGCCTCAGTTGCTGATGTACGTGAAAGAATGCTTGAATACCGAGAGGTAGCTTACACTACTGTGATGACTATCATGAAGAACCTTTCGGATAAAAAATTCCTCAAATACCGTAAAGAGGGACTCAGTTACATTTACAGTGCGGCCATCAATCCTGATGAAGTTCGAGGGAATCTGGTCCACGAAATTGTAGATAAGGTTTTTAAAGGCTCCACTAAAGATCTTGTTCAAGCATTGGTAAATAAAGAGAACCTGACGGCTAAAGAGCGGGAAGAGATCAAAAATTTGATTGACAATCTGGAGGAGTAACCCATGGATGTATTCATCTTTCAACTTTCCGAATTTGCACAGCTTGTTTTTGAAACTACCTGGCTGCCACTTGTTATCTGGACAGTTATTAGTTTTGGTGTATGGTTTTTTCTGCAAATGTTTGAGAACGTCCACCCGATCTACCAGTACCATACTCGTTTGGCCCTGATCTTTTCACTCCCTGCCGGGCTCCTCTCTTTGGCATCCATTCACTATATCTCAGACTGGATTACAGCTTCTGCAGGTGATGGGTTAACCATGATTACCGTGATCAGTCCGATTGATATTTCGTTTACTCAGGTTGAGGAGTCCTCCGGAATTCCTTTTATGGTGATTGTCCAATCTTTGGCTGTAGCCATCTTCTTTTCAGGTATGATTTTTTTCCTGATCCGATTTTGCATGCACGCCATAAACCTGAAAAAACTGCGTAAATCACTGAACTATAGACCAATCTCCGAGATGACCTCTTTATCTCCTGAAAACAGAGGTTTAGCTTTGGCTACCGGTAAAAATGTTCAAGTGGCATTCCTGAATTCAGAGATTATTCCGGTCACTTTTGGTTTTAGAAAACCTGTGATTCTTTTGCCCGATACGCTGAAATCACAACCTGAGAAATTGAACCTCGCTCTTCGGCATGAACTGACTCACATCACACAGCACGACTTTTTTTCTCATCTGATGGTCATTTTGACCGAAGCAGTTTTTTGGTTTCACCCGTTGGTACACCGTCTCAAGCGTGAACTTGTGGAGTACAGGGAGATGAGGTGCGACAATATCGTACTGAGTGAAGCATCCGTATCGCGTAAAGAGTATGCATCACTGCTGCTCGAGCTGATACCGATGCCCAATCTCAATAAAGAACTTTCCGTAAATATGGCTCAGGAATCTTCAAACCTAAAAAAGAGGATCACAATGATTACTCAACAATCCAAAACCAAACCTATACCGAAACAGACCAGCCTGATACTGCTGGGAGTCATATTCATCTCAACAGCACTAGCCATGGCCTGCACCGACATGCAGACACAGAACGTATTTGATGAAGAAGAACTTGATTTGATGACAAATATTGACAAAACAGGAGAGCAGGGCTTTCATGAAATCATCATTTATATGAGCGAGGAAGAGCAGGCTGAACGGCACGAAAGTAAATTAGAACAGCTTAGAATGTTGGAGCCGGAACACATTGAATCAGTTCATGTCTGGAAAGGTGATGAGGCAGTTGAACAATTTGGTTCCCGCGGTGAGAAAGGAGTTATCCAGGTAAAAACAAAACTGGACGCCGAATCCTATAATAATACACTCAAAGCGCTGGGGATGAATCCGGTTGCACCTGAATCACTCACTCCTCAAAGCAGTGAATCTTCTCCTAAGGATGAATTCTTTGTTGTAGTCGAAGAAATGCCTGAATTGATTGGAGGACTTGAGTCAATTCAACAGCAAATTCAATACCCTGAAATGGCCCGACGAGCCGGAATTGAAGGGCGAGTATATGTCCAGTTTATCGTGGATGAAAACGGTGATGTTGTAGATCCGCAAATCATCCGCGGTATTGGCGGCGGAGCGGATGAGGAAGCACTCAGAGTTGTAAGTCAGGCAAAATTCAAACCGGGAATGCAGCGCGGTCAACCCGTTAGAGTTCAGTATTCGCTGCCTATTTTCTTCAGACTTGCAAATGATGAGTCTGTTGAATCCGGATCGGATCAAACCGGTTCTGCACAGGTTGAAACTCCTGAATCGATGGAGAAGAGAATGATTGTAGAGGTTACTAATGACGATGGAAAAATTAACGGCACCGTACTGGATGGTGAAACCCGGCAGCCACTTGCCGGTGCCAATATCACCCTGGTGGGCTCCAATATAGGCGTATCATCAGATATGGATGGGAATTTCTCTATCGAAGCCGATGGGTCCGGTGAGTATGAGTTGATCTTCTCTTACATCGGTTACGAAAAAGCATCATTGAGTATCACACGCTGAGCCATAGCGTGCGGAAAAGGAGCCGTTTAACGGTTCAACCTTAAAAGCGAAATCCTTCACGGGGTTTCGCTTTTTTGTTATTTGGGTTTTTCTATATTGCTCCTTCATCAACTCATTTTTAATTATTACATACATGGTTTCATTTATTCGTTTGCAAGCCCTATTCGCATTATTTGTTGTACCAATTGTTTTTCTTTCCTGTGCATCCTCACAATCAACAGCGGATTTAGATCTGAATAACTTCAATATATCAGTTGAGGAACCCGGTGCAGAAAATGAAAACTACATTTTACAGCTGAATGGGTTTTCAGGTTCAGACTCTGAGGAGTATACCGTTGCAATGTCTCGATTAAATAACCATGAGTGGGATGATATTCTTTCGATTGAAGAGATTGAAAACCAACAAGAGAGGACTATCCTCGTTGAGATTAAGAATAATCCTCAATCCTACAATAGGGTTTTATGGGCTCTGGGAAGTGAGCACTTTCAAAATCACGCTACAGATTATGATTTCCCATCAGCTACCGGAACTGACAGGGATAAAATGCCGGAGCTTAAAGGCGGAATAGAGGCTGTAATGTCTGAGGTAACATACCCGGATGCATTAAACGGGATTGAGGGACGTGTCATGGTTGAATTAATTGTTACCCGATTCGGAGAGGTGAGCGAACCTGCAGTAGTCCAATCTCTCCATTATGCTGCTGATCGTGAAGCGATACGAGCCGTAAATCGCATGAAATTTTCACCTGGTGTATTAGATGGATTACCCATAAAAGTTAAATACACACTACCTGTATTTTTTAGAGAACCTTGATTTTATTTGACTTATTTAAATTAAGTTGATTGTGTTAATCGGATATTCTCTTAAAAATTTATTTCTGCATTTTTTGAAACCCTTTCTCTATCATTACGTACCAAAACTTAAAGCTCACAAATAAATTCATTTAGAAGGATAACTATCATGCCGGCTAAGCTCAGAAAATCTCGTACCGATAAAATGATTGCAGGTGTATGCGGAGGAATTGCCGACTACCTAGGATGGGATTCTACCATCGTACGTATCATCTTCCTTATTCTTGTATTCTCATCCGTGGGAACAATGGTTCTGTTTTATTTC